>JAVHOR010000001.1:0-5622 GCA_036170175.1 Patescibacteria group bacterium
TGATTTTGGAACAGATCATAGTCAATCGAAAATCATTCGTGATTTTGTATGAATCATCTTTGATGCTCATGCAATAGGTTCTCCATGGAGAGGAAGATTTATTCTTATTGCCGATGAGCTTATCAATAATGCAATAGAACATGGAAGTGCCGCTGGTGATATTGATGGCTGTATTATCAGAGCATGAAAGGGAAGTGATGAAAATTTCTCTATCACACTTGAAGTTCATGATACAGGAAGGGGAAAGGATTCAGAAAAAGCAAAGAATATGATTCAAATAAGAAATGAACTAAAGAAAGATGATAATGAGGTCTATATGGAAAAACGTGGACGATGACTTTTCTATATCACTGAAAAACTTGTTGATCATTTCGAGTTCTTACAAAGCCCACGAGGAGGTCTTGCAGTAAGGGTAGAAAAAACAATAGGGAGAGAATAGGTCTTATGTTATCCATTTTCCCTTCTCAAATATTTTCTCTTCACCAATAAAGACAGATTCCAGTGCGACAAATACATCAATATGAAACCTTTGAACTTCCGTTTTTGGAAGTTTTTTTCCATAGATTCCATGTTTTTTCCCAAGTGAGAGATGGACTCCAACCTTTCGCTCATGAAAATTGATATCTGAAAGTGGTGTGGTCGTCGATAGAGCAGGATTGAGACCAAAACCAAGCTCGCGAACAAGAACTTCTCACTCATATTGGACGACCCAATCATAGAGTTTTCTGAATGCGGAAGGGAAGTCTGGAGAAGGAAATACTCTTCCATCTCGAATCTCAATTCGAAATGGTTCAACAATAGCAATGGAAAAATCCTCATTAGGAAACGTATCAATAAGACAATATCCGTTTACATCTCTGAGATTGGTAGCTTCGGTGAAAGTCTCTCCAATAGGGAAGGTTCATCACTTATTCTCTGATCTAGAGTAGTCTCCTGTATTACCGCGAATCTTCTCAAGAGGTCAAAAAGTCAAAATATCTCCGTTCACAGATTGTATTCGGGTTGTTTCTGCATTTTCTGCAAGCTGATAAAATACTTTTTGCAGGCGAACATACTCATCCGTCCGATACATAAGACAATTATAAAAGGTAGGGAATTGCGACTCTGGAATATAGGCAAGATGATTGTGTTCGACGACATGAATACCCCGATGAAAAAGCTCAAGACGAATACGAAAGGTCGAAAGTCGAAAATTAGTTGACTGAACAAGGATGACAATAGATCATTTTGAAAGAGAAGTGAGTTCATTTTTTATTTCTTCAACTTGTGGATCAAGAATGAGTATTTCTTCATTCTTGAGTTCAAATTTTTCATGATGATCAAGTCAGATTTGTATATTTTCTGTGATATTATGTGAAGTAATAACGCGATTTTGCCTCTGTGTATAAGGATTCTCTGGATTTACAAGTCATCCACGATAAAGTGGCTGAGGAGGAGAGAGAAATTCTCGAATAATAGCTGAGCTCGGCAGTGTCTTGATCCATGCATCAGAAAGAATCTTCGCAAGTGGAGACTCCGTATCATAGAGAAAATAGATTTCTTGTTTCTCTCAGGAGAGAATATCTGAAGGATTATATTCCATATTCTTAATAAGAATATCCGAGCATGCCTGAACAAGTGAATCCATAGAAAATGATATGAGAATAATGAATAAATTGTACATATTCTCGTTAAAAGGCAAATATATATTATGAGAATTATTCTCATAATATATCTCTTAAGAATTTGACCATAGCGAGGTTTTTATATTTTTTCCGAACTCTCTATCGTCTTATATAAGAAAAAATGAATAAATTTTGAATAGATTTATATTTTTTTATGTTCAGAAAATTCTTTACCAATTATTCCAAATTATTATTACATAATTTATTTCAAATTGTGAATCATAAAACTATAACCTGAATCATAAAACTATATACGTATGGGAAAGCTTATAATCAAATAATCTCTATTTTCAATTCTATGGAAAAATACCATAATCACTTCACATAAGTTACATTATGTGAAGTGATATAAATATATAGATTACTTATTATACTCTCCTGCCCTACGAATGAACACATACAATAAAGGCATCATTCACTTCTATTAAAGACCAATCCATTATTTTGAAAGACCAATCCATTATTTTTCATTCGTTTTTCATAATCTCACCAATTGTTATTTTTACTCTTGCTCTGAAATATTTCATAAGATCATTTGGAAGACCTGCTTCCTTTCTTATAAAGATATGAAAAACTTTTCTATTTACTCTCTGGGAAAGAACATTTTCTAATCTTCATTGGAGTCAAAAGACTACCTCATCAATTGCATCTTCTGATGTCTTTGTGACATTTTCCCATCAATCTACCCATGATTTTATCGTATCTGGAAAGTCTTTTTGCATATTTTTTCCTCACTAATGAAATATTCAGATTACTGTACATATTTATACTAAATAAGCAAATCAATTTCCTGTAAATTCTTATATAAGATATAACTTATATTCTAGCAAAAATCAAAAAATCCATATACTTCTTCTATTCCCTTCTTCTTAAAAATGCTTGCAAATTTCTCTTCCCTCATTGATCTTATCTTTCGTGGACTCTCCATCTACAGATGGAATACATTTCCTCGACTTCGAGAGATAAGTGCACTCGATCATCTCGCGTTTGTCGCGCATATTTCCCTTCTTCTTGCATTTCTCCGAGAAGAAAATGAGTGAGTAAGATACGATCATTGACTTCTTCTCCGAAAAGTACTCTTCTCATGATGTTTCACATTCATCTACTCAGACATGAGCTCTGAAGTGAAAGATAGAATTCGAGAATTATCACCAAGACTCTATAGTGAACTCGAAATGAAAGCCTATGATACACTCAAGTCAGAAATAAAAAGCTCTCGTATTCATGCTGATATTGATCTCTCACTCAGGCCGAGTCCAGAAGATGAGCTCATCGCATTTGCAAAAATCTGGGCATCCTACTACGAGATCCATGCGAATGCTCTCCCCTACCCTGATGCTTATGTTCGCCTTGAGAAGAGCATCCTGAAGCGATCAGACCATGAAGAATATAAGGAATTTCTTTCCTATATTGACTTCGATTCACATAATCAGTCCGATATTGAACGCTATCTTCTCGTCATTCATCGACTGGCATCGAGCTATAGATGGAATCGCTCCGTACGAAAGTATCCAGTCTCAGTTCTCTCGCATACCTATATTGTAGCATTTATCAGCTATATTATCGGTATAGAGAAAGCTCTACCAGATCAAGAGATCACTGATATGATCATGACAGCATTCTATCATGATATTCCTGAAGCTATCACAGGTGACATCATCACACCGACCAAGCTCGCAGTTCCGGGACTCGATGAGGCAATTGGCCATATCGAAGAAGAAATGGTCGATGAATATCTCCTCTCATCTCTCGAGAAATATACCTTCTCAAATATACTCAGACGCAAAATGCTCACTCCATGGAATGAATCTCATGGCGATCTCGTGAAGCTCGCAGATCGATATTCTGCTCTCTATGAGGCCAAGATAGAAGCACCTCAGAGTGAAGAATATCAGAAAGTATATGAAAATCTTAAGAAAAAAATTAAAGAGATTTCTCTATAATAATTCTCTCAATATTTACTTTCCGTCATTCCCACGAAGGTGGGAATCTAAAATTCGAATATAGAGCAAGATCCCTTGCTAAGGAACTCACGGATGACAGGAATTATAATCCCGATTATGAGCTTATAACAAAAAGAGAGCTTATTCTTTATTATTTCTTTACAGTTTTCCGGATGATCGCATATTCTGCTGGTTTTTCTGGCATATTGATCCAGAGATCGATATGGCCACCATGACCAGCTTCACGAGATTCTCCATTTGTTGGGACGTTATCTGAACTTGCAAGCTCTGATTTTGGATCATTGATAAGAATAGGATCGGCGATGATAGAATCAAGGGGAAATGATACTCGCTGTGAAGGCGAAAGAAGAATAAGAATGTCTCCGATATCGATTCGATTCTTCACCTCGATACGCGCCATTTTTCTCTTTTCATCATATCATTTTATGATTCCGACTGGCTCCTCTTCATGAAGATCGACATTCTTCTCAAAATAGATTCATTTTTCTCCAGGATTTCCGACGAGGAATCCTGGTGTATATCCACGATTCGATATAGCAAATACTTCTTCAGAGAGTTTCATGGCATCATATCTCATATTTTTCTCGACAGCATCGAGAGCAGGGCGATATGCTCGACCGACTCCTGCGAGATAATTCACCGTCTTTGACCTTCATTCTACCTTGAATGACACTACTCCAGCATCGGCAAGTTCCTGCATATATGAGAGAAGACAGATATCACGAGAATTCATGATGTAGGTGCCATATTCATCTTCATCGATCGGCATGAGTTCTCATTTTCGCTCACGCTCTTCGAGATAGAATTCTCCTGTGAGTTCCTGATAATCCTCCGGTCGTCCCGTCGAATCATAGAGCTCTTCCGGGCTAGCATCTTTTGCAAATACCTTGTATTCCCAGCGACAGCTATGCGAACAAGTTCACTGATTAGGGTCTCTATGAGAGAAATAATTCGAGAGGAGGCATCGTCCAGAATATGCCATACAAATTGCACCATGGACAAAAAACTCGAGCTCAATATCAGGTACCATTTCATGGATTTCCTTCACTTCACGTAGTGAAAGCTCACGAGAAAGAATAATACGAGTAATTCCAATCGTCTTCCAGAATTCTGCCTGCGCCCAATTGGTATTATTTGCTTGCACCGAGAGATGTATCTCAGCTTGTGGAAAATCTTTCTTCACGAGATAGATGAGTCCAGGATCACTCATAATAAAAGCATCTGGCTTCATATCCATCATCTTCTGAAAATTTGCCATGAATGGCTTGATCTTCATATTATGCGCGTAGATATTCGCTGTGAAGTATATCTTCTTCCCACGACTGTGGCAATATTCGACTGCTTCTACAAGCGTCTCCCAAGTGAACTGATTCTCACGGGCGCGCAATGAGAACATCGGCACTCAAGCATAGACAGCATCTGCACCGTATGCAATAGCCCATTTGAGCTTTTCAAGGTTCCCTGCTGGAAGGAGGAGTTCGAGTTTTTTCATAAAAAGAAAAATTAAAAACAAAAAATCGCACAGAACTTTCGGAAAATCAGGTAACTGGATTGCTTCATTCTTCGCAATGACAAGTACAAGATATCCAAAGAGGGTACTGCACGACTTCTCTTTTGATGTTTTGGATTATAGTGAAAAATATGGAAAAGCAAGTTTTCTAGAGTCCGAGTTTCTTCGTGAGCTCACCTTGTTCATGAAGTCCTGCAATATCAGAATAGCCACCGAGACATTCATATCCGAGAGGAATTTTACCCTCTTTTGAGATAGACTTTTACGAAATTACTTTTGAGTTCTGCGGCCTTCGCAGAAATGGTATCGAGGCTATTTTGCTCTGCGAGGGATTTCACCTCTTCGAGACTTCTTCTGATTGCTTGGATTTCTTCGTCATTTGCCTCAAGTTCGACAGCTTTAAGTTTTTCATCAGCTATGAGATATGCCTTAGCTACTCCTGGAATATCTTTTTTATCCGCTGCGTCTATGACTCCTTCCATTA
>JAVHOR010000002.1:0-17038 GCA_036170175.1 Patescibacteria group bacterium
CATTAAGTTTTACAGAAAGTTGATCATTTACAAATGCATCAATTCCAGAACCTGTAGGAGTCACTGAAACGGTAATTCCACGAACAGTAAGAGGTACTGCCGTAGAGAGTTTACCTTGGAAGAATTTCACATTGTTAGTTCCTGGAGCAAGAGTTACGCTTCCAGTAGAAAGCTTAACAAATGTTACTTCTACATTATTGAACTGAATCATAGCTCCTGTAGTAGGAGTAGCGGTAACTTGAGTAGAATATCCAGTTGATAGTTCATTAGCAGAAACATCAGTTGTAGAATCCCATTTTACACCAAGGACTGTACTACTAGAGTCGACGAGAATATCAGCCTTGATTTCGTATGTCTGAGTATTACCAGCGAGAAGAGTATCAGAGATACCTGTCACACTGAGTTTTTCATTAGACATAGATACAGTACCGACAGCAACACCATTACGATACACCATAGCGTTAGCGAGGCGTTTTGTAAAGTCTGTAGCACCGGAACGAGTAAGAGTGAATCCTGTAACCATAGTATCACGTCCACCAGCAGTAAGTTCAACCTTGAATACAGATTGAGCTGACTTACCTGGAGTTACAGTACCAGCAGAAGCTACAACATTAGCTGTAGTAGTAGTAGTAAGGTAAGACGTAGTATTGAGGAGACCAAGAGTGACTGGAGTACCAGTTACTGTTCCATCAGTATTCACTGAATCAACAGTAAATTGGTGTTGGCTATTCTCAGAACCAGAGAGGTTAACAAGAACGTCTACAGAAGCAGAAGTTCCGGCTTTTACCACGAGGGCAGGAGAGAGATAGACAGTACCTCTCTGAGAAGTAGAATTGTAGTAATCAGCAGAGCTAGATACAACAACACCATTCTGAGCAGCACGGATACCCATTACACCTGTAGCATCACCAAGACCAGAGCGAGAAACTACAAGTGAGCGAACTGTTACGTCCTTAGCACCTGCAGTAAGATTAACAGCCCCGACCTTAACTGAGCTTGCATTCTTAGGAACATACTGTGCAACAGCAGTACCGTTGAGAGCAACAGTAAGAGATCCACCACCAACGACAACACCAGTACCAACAGTACCAGTACCAGTCACAGGAGGTTCAACAGGAGTTGTACCTACATCAAGACCAGCACAGACAGAAGCTACCTTAAATGCTTCTCCACGAGTGGCAGTAGCATTTGGGCGGAAGTAGTCAGCACCGTTGATACATCCGATTTCGTTAGCACGGTTTACGTATCCAGCAAGGTCATTGAGACCTGCAAGATCCATATATCCAGCATCGACATCAGAGCCAGTCTCACCGAGAGCACCGAGCATCATTTTTACCATTTCAGCACGAGTGACATTCGCACTTGGACGGTAGAGAGTCGCTGTAGAAGAGACAACTCCTGCATCAGCAAGAGCTTCGATAAATCCACAAAGATCTCCGAGACCTGTACCGACATCACCGAAGACATCACCAGTACATGCGACTGCGTCGATAGCACCGAGATTAGCTACCACTTTTGCCATTTCAGCACGAGTGATATTATTACCGAGACGATATCCAGCCTCATCGGATTGAGCACCGATGATACTGTTGTCAGCGAGTACCTGAGCGTAATCGTAGAACTCAGAAGCAGCAGACACAAGTGAAGCACTTGCAGAAACTGCGACGAGAGTCGCTACTGATACAGCAGAGGTAAGCTTCGTAAAGAAGTTACTCATAATAGTATATGGGTAAAAAAATAAAATACGGAAAATTCCGTGGTTCTGCGACCTGAGACCAGTGACGATCATGGTCAGTGATCATCGGGGTGACCTCTTCTGGTCAGGAAGAGATCGCCTTTCTCACTTGCGTGAGAGAGGTTAAAGCTTTAACCTCAAGTTATTTGCATAACAAGAGGGAGAAATAGAGGAGATAGATTCGAGGAGGTAGGAAATAGATGAGAATTACCCCTCTACCTCCTACCTCCTACCTCCTACCCTTCTCCCTCTCCTTATACAGTGATACAAGAGTATTGTTCCGTCATTGCGAGGATACGAAGCAATCCATGCTTCATAGCGTCACAATAACAAGCTTTTAATAGAAATCATGATGTTAAAGAACATCTACAGGTGGAAATCCCTGCAAAATACTCGCGTATAATATGAAAATGCGGGGATAAAGTCAAATAAAAGTAATCTATCTTCACAAGATTTTCACATGATAAATCATCAAAATCAAAGAATATGAAAATGCAATAGTTTTATTTTCGCTTAAAAGGAAGGGAAAGGGGGGAAAGGCTGAAAAATAAATTCCTTTTTATAAAAAAACAACTACAATACCTCTGTCACTAGCAAAAAAACACACTCAATTCTCTCTCTAAAAGGAAAAACAGCTCCATTACTTGGTATATATCGCAGAGATTTTCTCAAAAATAATCAAATTTTGTTCCTGATCGGGTGAGTGCGCTGGAGACACGCCTATCTTTTGATCAAAATATTCTATGTCTAATGTTATTTTATGACTCATTCTCGGATGAGTCTTCGGTGGTGTGCTCATGTATTTTCTCTCTCTTGGAAAAAATAAGGCTCAAAGTTCGAGTATCATCCGGGAAGCTGAAGAGAAGGCAAAATCTATCGTTGCTCGTGCAGAGGAATCTCGGGAGACTGTGCGCCGTGAAAGTGAAGAAGTCAAAAATGATCTTCGTGATCGCAAACAGAGTATCACAGAGAGTGAAGATCGTCTCGTCGAGAAGGAGAAGCGTCTCGAGACAAAATTCGAAGAAATCGATGAAAAACGTACAGGACTTATCACAAAAGAACGAGAACTCGAAGACAAGCTTGAGAATGCTGATAAAAAATCTCGTGAGATCGAGGGAAAGCTCGAAGCTGTAGCGAAACTTTCCCAGACAGAGGCAAAGGATCTTCTCATGCAATATACAGAAGATCGCTATGAGAAAGATATCGTCTCTCTCATCGAAAAAAAGAAAAAGGAACTTAAATCCCGAGAAAGCGAAGCCGCTCGGGAAATCCTCGTGAATGCACTCCAACAATATGCTGGTGCTGTCACTGGCGAGACCACACAGACACTTGTGACACTTGAGAGTGATGATCTCAAAGGAAAGCTCATCGGAAAAGAAGGTCGCAATATCGTCGCTTTCGAGAAAGCGACAGGAGTATCGCTCATTATTGATGATGCTCCAGATACTGTATTTCTTTCGAGCTTTGACCTCTTTCGTCGATATATCGCCAAGAAATCTCTCGAAGAACTCATCGAAGATAAGCGCATACAGCCAGCTCGTATCGAGGAGATTGTCGAAAAGAATCAAGCTGAAGCTGATAAGCTTATCGCTGATCTTGGTCGAAAAACAGTATTAGAAATGGGGGTTATCGGTATTCCTGACGAGATTATGCCACTTATCGGAAAATTCCGATTCCGTACCAGCTACGGACAGAATATTCTCATGCATTCAAAAGAAGTTGCCTATATCGCTGAGGCAATCGCTAAGATGATCGGTGCTGATCACGTCCTTGCTCTGAAAGGATGACTCCTCCATGACCTCGGAAAATCGATGGATCACGATATAGAGGGGACACATCCTGAGATTGGTGGTCGTATTGCTCGAAAATATGGTCTCGATGAGAAAATAGTAAATATTATAGAAGCACATCATGATGATGTTCCTCAGATATGTATAGAGACGAAGATTGTACAGATTGCTGATGCTATCTCTGCAGTCCGCCCATGAGCACGAAGAATGAATGTCGAAGACTACATCAAGAGAATACAAGAGATGGAAAATATTGCGATGAGCTTTCCTGGTGTGAGTAAGGCATATGCACTCTCAGCTGGTCGAGAGGTCCGTGTATTTGTCGATGCTGATACAGTATCCGATCTCGATGCAGAGAAACGAGCACAAGAAATAGCTGCTCAGATAGAGGCAAATTGCAACTATCCTGGAGAAATAAAAATTATTATTTTCCGCGAAAAGAGAATCGTACAATATGCGAAATAATTGTTAATTTTTAATTGTTAATTTTTAATTGATAATGTATCCCACGATAAATCTCTTCGGTGTTACTCTCTACACATTTGGTACAATTCTGGCATGTACATGGTTTCTTTTTTTTATCCTTCTGCATCGATTCTCGTGGAAAAAGTGATTCACCAAACCGATATTCTCCTCGATCATTCCATTCACTCTCGCTATCTATTTCTTCTCTCGTATTTTTTATATATTTTCCGAATGGGTAGAGCAGAAATTTATTCTTATGGACCTTTTCAATGGAAACATTGGTAAATTCTTTCACCTCTTCTTTGCACCGAAAGAATATTTCTTTTCTCTTTTTGGAGCTATTCTTGGCTTTATGATAGTTTTTCTTATCAAGACTCGTCATGAGAAAAAAAATCGTCTTTGTTATCTTGATGCTATTATCTATGCATTTCTTTTTTCAGCTATTCTTGGATATTTCTGAGCATTTCTCGGATGACAAGTGTATGGTATTCCGTTCAATTCGCCAATATCTCTCGTCTATGACCATAAGGATAGTATTATCACAGGACGATCTGCACTCTTCCCTCTTCCGATTCTCTATATGATAGTTGCCACAGGCATTCTTTTCTTTATCGAAAAATTCTCAAAAAAGAATCATCTACCTGATGGATTCATTGGGTTTCTCGGTATGGGACTCTTCTTCTCTTGTCTTTTTCTTGGAGAATTCCTTAGTGGATCGAGAAAGGATATGTTTTATGATGTTTTTTATCTGAGCCTTAATCAGATCGGTGCACTCATCCTTATCATTATTTCTATTCTCTGAATATGAAAGATTGCAAACAGACAACTCTAGGAAGCCCTCGTGGCTTTTTTTTGATCTTTTGTAGTCTTTTTCTGATTGGCGATATTATCTGATGAACATGATGAAAGATAGATATTCTAATCAGTATTGTATTTCTTCTTTTTTTCGCTCTTTCTCATTCTTGGAGATATCTTGCATTTTTCGGTATATTTGGATTGCTTCTTGGAGGAGTTCTTGGAAATAGTGCAATAGAAAAAAAGATGAATGAATATGTTCTGCTCTCGAAAATCACAAACGGATTCTCTCTCAAACAACACAATGAAGGAATCGTCGAGAAACGCGTCTACAAAAAGGATCGGAGCGATGTTTATCGACTTCATATCGACACTATCGACACCCGTTCGACAAGTATTTTTGTCGAAATTCCGTCCAATCTTCATATCAACATTGGGGATACTCTGGGTTTTACAGGAACGATCAAGAAAAATATCAACTTTCCTCTCATAGGTTATGATCGTTTCTCTTTCTTTCAGGGATGATATGGGCAGATTTTTCTTGCGAGCTTTGATCGAACAGAAGGTATAGAAAGAAGTTGGATAACTCCTGTTCAAAAATATTGGGAAGGTGTTTTTGGAAAGTATTTCCCACCTGATGTATGAGGTACGCTTCTTGGTATGACTATTGGGTCTGTCGAGCTTCTTTCTCGAGATATAAAGGATGCCTTTATCGCAAGCGGTACTTCTCATATTCTTGTGGTAAGTGGCTCAAATATCGCATTTCTCATCATTCTTCTCTCATTTTTCCTGAAATATACGCTGCTCGGAAGAACATCGAGGATTCTCATTATTAGCTCTGTTGTCTGATTTTATGGATTTCTGGTCGGATGGGATATCTCTGTCATTCGTGCGACAATAATGGGAGTCTTATCTTATATAATCACTGAATATGGATCTCATGGATCAAGTCGAGCAATTCTCTGACTTTCTCTCCTAATTCTGACGATTATAAGTCCCCTTGGTCCGATCTATGATCCTGGATTTTGACTCTCTTTTAGTGCGACTCTTGGAATCCTTCTTTTTCATACCAAAATAGCAGCCCTCTGTGATCGAATTTCTCTTCCCCACAGTATGACATCTATGCTCTCGATTACTTTTGGTGCCACTCTCGGAAGTCTTCCTGTTTTGATTTTTCATTTTGGGACATTCGCTCTTTCTTCGATCCTTGCAAATATTCTTATCGCTGGAATTCTCTGATGGATTCTATTTTCTTCTGTATTTTTTGTCGGCATACAGTATATATCACATACTCTCTGATATCTTTTTTGATTCCTGGTCTATATTCCTACCAAGATAATTATAGGAATTACTGCCTTTTTCCGCTATGGAATAATTCTTGAAGTGCCTATAGCTCTTCGTACTCCGATAGCACTTTTTGTTTTTGGTATCTATTTTTTCTTCTATCTTGAAGAGGATGTTTTTCAGAAAAAAGAGAAGAAAGACTAAATACCAAAAAGTCTATTTGTATCTATTTCTTCTCATTTTCTGAGATCTGTATCAGATGTATCAAGGTATTTGAGAAGAGATATCTGGAGCTCTGAAAGAATAAAGTCAGCATATGTAAGAGATTTTTTAGTGTCTATACTGATGTTTCTCATATCGAAGAAAAAGGAAAAAAAATCAGAGAGAACCAAGAGAGCATATTTTCGATCAGAAGAAGCGAGAAGATTTGATAATTTTTCCATCAAAATAAGAGAACTTTCTTCTTGTGTGAGAAATTCCTGACTTACACGGATCCATGTACTCATCCAGTCTCGAATAGAAGCATGAATCGTCTCATCATCAAATTTCTGTCGCAACTCGTAATGATGAAGGTGTGTGATCTGAGATATTAATGACTGATTCCCTGTTGCTCTCAGAACAAATTGTGCTGCTTCTGGAAACACCAGAGCAACGACACTCATAATAAACCGAGAAGAGTATGTTTTTTCGAGAAGTGAGGTAACTCAGAGAATTTGTGTCTCGTAGAGAGGATTTTGGATAAACCTCGAAAGGATCAGAAAAAGATCCTCATTGTCTCATTTTGCCTTCTTTTCGTCTTTTTGAATTTTCTGAAGCTGTGACTGAGCACGCTTCGATGATTCTTTCTGTCTTTCACTCTTTTCTTTGCTAGCTTCTCAGGACGATGAGAGTCAATTACCAGATTCGAACTCAGAATTTTCTGATTCCATAGAGATATATTATGGTATAGGATAGGCTTCACAGAGAGATTTTACTTCTGCCCTGAGTTTTTTGAGAATGGTTTCATTATTATGATTCTTCAGTGCCTGTATGATAATCATTGCGACTTTCTCTGCAGCATCAGCCTTCATACCACGAGTCGTAATAGCTGGTGTTCCAAGTCGTATTCCCGATGGATCCATAGGTTTTCGTGAATCAAATGGAATCATATTTTTATTGCATGATATTCCAGCGCTTTCAAGGGCATATTCTGCCTCTTTCCCTGAAATTCCAAGAGATCAAAAAACATCCAGAAGAACTATATGATTCTCAGTGCCTCAAGATATTACTCTGATGCCATTACTCATGAATTTGTCAGACATGGCGATCGAATTGTCAATTACCTGTCGAGCATAGAGCTTGAATTCTGGTCTAAGGGCTTCTCCAAAAGCAATTGCTTTGGCGAAATTCGTATGATCATGAGGTCATCATTGAACGCCTGGAAATACGGCTCGGGCAATACTAGGGCCATATTTTTCTTTCGACATTATGATGGCTCCTCGTGGTCATCTCAGTGTCTTATGTGTTGTCGTTGTCACAATGTCACAATACGGTATAGGATTCTCTAGAGCTCATCCTGCTATAAGTCCTGCAATATGGGCAATATCAGCCATGAGAATTGCTCAAGTTGCATCAGCAATCTCTCGAAATCGTTTCCAGTCAAGTGACCGAGAATATGCTGAAAATCCTGCAAGAATCATTTTTGGTTTATGTTCTTTTGCCAGTCTCTCTACTTCATCCATATTGATTCTTTCAGTTTCTTTATCGACAAAATATGGCACGATATTGTATGTCTTCCCAGAAAAATTCAGTGGATGTCCATGAGTGAGATGTCCTCATTGATCAAGACTGAGTCAGAGAATTGTATCTCCAGGAGAGAGGACTGCAAGGAAAACGGCAAGATTCGCAGGAGATCATGAAAGCGGCTGAACGTTGATATATTCAGCACCAAAAAGGAGTTTTGCACGATTAATAGCAAGATTCTCAATCTTATCAATAAATTCTTGCCCAGCATAATAACGTCTTCATGGATACCCTTCAGAATATTTATTTGTAAAAATCGATCCATTTGCTTCTAATACAGCAGCTGAGACATAGTTTTCACTAGCAATAAGCTCAAGTTCATATTTCTGACGATCTTGTTCTCAGACAAGAAAACTATAGGCCTCAGCATCTTGTGTTTGTATAATAGACATAGAAAAAGGTTATAAGTTGAATGGGGTTTTGGGAAAATGAAAAATTTATTCAAGTCGTGGATTTGGGTTTTTCTTATAAAACATATTTTATAATTATTTAGTAAAATCCTCTTTTTTCATTTTTTCTATCGTTTCTTGTGAATTTTTTGTCTGTATAAGGGTCTCGAGAACTTTCTTTGCTCACTCGAGCTGTCTATCATAATGGTTCGTAAAATCTTTCTCAAAAATCGGGATTGGAACATCTGGAGAAATACCATTTCCATCAATACCGCGATCTTTTGGGGTATACCATCTTCCTATGGTAATTTTTAATATACTTCCATCTCCAAGAATAAATGGCTCTTGTACAGATCATTTTCCATATGATTTTTCTCATACAATAATAGATCGCGAATAATCCTGTAGAGCTCATGCTACTATTTCTGTCGCTGATGCGGAAAGTCCATTTACTATCATAACAAGGGGAATTTTTTCATTCGTATTCTGTATTTTTTTTGTAAAAAGTATTTGTGTTTTTTTAATATCATTTTCTCGTGTAATAACAGCTTCTTTTTTATCTGGAAGAAGAAAAGAAAGAACATCTACGGCAGAATCAAGATATCCTCATCAATTGTTTCTAAAATCAAGAATGATTCATGTCGCTCCCGAGGAAATAAGATTATGAAAAGACTTTTGAAATTCTTCTCGAGTATGTTCTCCAAAAAATGCTATTTCTATATATCCAATACTTCCTGAAAGGATTTTTTCTTGTGTGGAAGGAACGATGATTGTATCACGCGTCACTTCCGTTTTGTTCTCGCTATATTTTTCCCCGCGAAGATACGTGATTTGTGTTTTTGATCCTTTTGGTCAGCGAATTTTTTTGACTGCTTGTTCTGTTGTCAATCAAAGAAGACTTTCATTTCCTACATATGTGAGTATATCTCCATCCTGAAGTCCTGCTTTTTCTGCTGGAGAAGAAGGAAATATTTTTCTAATAATTATTCACTTCATATGTTCATCTATAACTGCTCAAATTCCTTCAAAATCTCAACGAAGAACCTCTGAGAATTCTTTTGCTTCCTTTGGAGGAAAATATGTACTATGTCTATCTCAAAGAGATCACACCATAGCACTAATCATAGCATTTTCTATTTCTTCTTTTGTTTTCTCATTAAAATGATAATACTCATTTTCTATGATTCTTCTCGCTTCAATTATTTTTTTGGAAGTAAAAACATCTTCATTACCTTTTATAAGATTGGAGTTTTGTTCTCAGGAATTAATTCAAGAAGAATAGAAATTTCAAAAAAATCCTAAAACTCCACCAAAAATGAATATCAAAAATAGAATTCTATTTTTTTGTAAAAAAATCATGAAAAGAAAAAGAAAAAAATAGACTTCCTAAGTGTAGGAAAATGTTATAAAAAAACAAATAAATAAAATATATTTATTTACAAAAAAGTTATTGTTTAAAAGTATGTTTTATTTATCTCTCATAAAGGATTTCTTAAAATAAATAATTTTTCTTTTGTATAAAAATTATTTATTTGTTTTCTTTATAATTATCTTTAATTTTATACTATATATTTCTAATAATATAAACTAAATAAATATGTTTTAAAAAATACAGGTACAATAACTTGTAAAATGTATAAAATCTTATAAAATCTAAAGAAAATATGATTTCAATACCAGCATTCTCTTCAAGGAAAGATAAAGAAATTTTTTTAATGAAAATTATAAAAACTCTCTCCATTAGTAATTCAGAAAAAGATATTTATTATCTCTGTATAGAAGTTCTTGATACAACATCTTTTAATAACTTTTTTCAGAAAATTATTCTTCAAATAAATGGTACACAAAAAGAAAATATAGATTTTACTACAATAGAACCATTTACAGCAATTCTTATATAATTTTATGCAATTTCGAGCAACATGTTCTAAATGAAATCAAAAGCTTACTCTTTCTATTTCAGCGAGAAATATTGATGAAGCAAGACTTCTTCTCCATTGACAAGGGTATTCTATTATGGAGATACAAGAAGGGACTGTCGCAAATGCAAAACAAGAAGCATGAGGAGAAAATTTTTTCTTTTTCGATGCGCTTATAAATTGACAAACAAAATCATGAAAAATTCAATCGACAGATGTATTTAAAGCATATACAAAGCTTGTAGATGGTCTTGGGTATAATATTCTTTCTATTTATACAATAGAATGAATGAATGAAGAACAAAAAAAAGTTATTACAGCAAAAGTAAAAGATGGATATTCTCTCTATAAACAGAGTATGGGTATTAATATAAATCAAAGTCATAATCAGACAGAAAAAGAAAATGATAATATTGGAATATCTTCCCAAGTACTTAAAGAAATTAATCATTACAGTACTGTAATAGATTCTACTATAGAAAAAATACAAAATCTTTTTCTAAAATATCATAAAACAATAACACCAGAAAAACGACAAGAGCTTGAAAATATTGAAAGTGTTCTTTCTCAAGCAAAATGATGATCCAATCTTTGAAGGCTAAAAAATATTATAGAGAACGCATTAACAGTAGTAGGAAGAGTAGAATCTGATCTTATAAAGTGATGAGTAGAAGGGGAAAAAGATAAGCTTATTGAAGAGACAAATTCTCTTCTTAAACAAATATGATCAAGTGAGAGAATTATAACAAAAGAACAAGAAAAAGCTGATATTGGAAAAAATATACTATGATTTTTCCAATCATTTAAAAAAGAGGAAGTTTCAAAAATAGAACAAAAGAAAAAAGTAGATACAAACTCATTTATTTTTTATAAAAATCTTCGAGAACTTAATGTTTATAAGGCAAATCTTAATAAGGTAGTTATTGATATTCTGAAGGCTATTGTGTTATTTAATTTTTCTCAAATAAAAAGACTAAGGCTTAAAAAAAAACTACTCGAACAAGATATTCAGATTATTGATAATCGTATTCATAATAGAAATATTTCATATACTAAAATAGTTAAAGGAACAAATTACTATATAGATATTTTCTTTAAAACGTTTCAAAAAATATGAGATATTCTTCTCTATTCCCTTCTTCTCTATTCCATATTTTATATTACAATTGAATCTCTTAAGAGATTTTGATATATGAATTATTCTATTGAAACAAGATTTTTTCTTTTCATATGTATTTTTTCATTAGTTGCTTTTATTTTTTCTTTTTTTCGATCCATTCTTTCTTTTATTATATTCGGAATAGTGTTTTTGATGATTTTTATATTTTTATCGATAAATTTCTAAGTCATGTATGCTCTTATTATTACTATACATGCTGTATTTATAGGGATAACTCATCTTTTATGATATAGAATTTTCGAGGGAATATTTGTGCTTTTTTGAATTTTCTTCCTTTTTTATTTTTCCCCACTCTTTTTTTTAGATGGACCAAGAAAAAATGATATACTTTCCTCGTTTTCTTTCGAAGGAGTTCTTTCTCAGTTTTCCCCTAAGAATTCCCTTCTTCTTCCTATTACACTTCTCTATATCGCTATATATTGATTTCTTTTTTCTATTTTTGGCTCAAAAGAAACAATTATATTTCTTCACACTATTATTATTTTTTGAATATATATACTTTTTATTGGCTATGCAATGGGATTTTATTGGAAGTCTGATATTTTCTTTGAAATTTTAAGATTTCATACTCTTTTCAATCTTATTGGGACAATTCTCTTTTCTCTTTATTTTTTCTTTCAATCCATACCGTATGAAGGAGTTCATATTCTTCTCTGAATTTCAGGGCTTCTTTCAGCAACATTCCTTCTTTTTTATACACAAAAAGAAAATATTATTTTTATATATAGTTACCTCCTCTCTATTTTCGCTACCATTTTTATGGGATCGACATTCTTTTTTCTAGAAATGACGCCAATTGTTAGTCTGGCCGTCGGAATTATCACAGCACTTTTTATATTTGAATATTTTCCAAAAATGAAAATATTTGCTATCTATATAAATAGTATACAGTATTTTACACTTTTTCTCCTTATTTTTTCTTTTATTCCTCTCGCTTTTCTCGCAACAAAGACTTCAACAATTGAAAGCATAAGTCTTCTTGGAGTTCTTATTCTCTTTTTCCTCTCTATTCATGCTCGATATACAAACTATATTGTATATCTGATCTGACTTTTTGGTATATTTTTTGTGTATGGACTTCTTTTTTCAGGACTTCTTTTGACATCTTCACCCTGGTCTACATTCCTTTTTGTATTCTTTCTTCCAATTCTTCTTATTGCCACCACATATTTCTGGCAAGAAAAGCATGAATATGATTTTCTAATTCTTCATTATTCTTGAATAACGTTTAGTCTTTTATATTCGGTTTATCTTATCTTTTTTATAGGATGGTGAGGAGAACTTCTCTTTATGATTTCACTTTGTGTTTTTGGTGTTGCACTTCTTCTGTTCCTTAGTTATTTCCGCTTTCGGATCACCCATACTTCTTCGTTATTATAAATCTCCTTATGATTACATTACTTTCATCACTCGAAAAAAATACCACATCAACAATTCTTCTTGAAGTTTTTGATAAAAAATCTATTTCTTTCTATACTTCCCTTGGGTTCTCAGAAGAAATCTTCAATCCATGTGAGAAAAATCTCTCGAAAAAGAAAGATTCGGAAAAAATTATGACTTTTTATATATCTATTTTTGGTGCAGAGAAAATTGTTGTTTTCTTTCCAAAAAAAGAAAGTATTATGGATGATCGATCTGAGTTTCTTCGGAATGCCCCTAAAAAGAGCCTTTTTATCCCCTCCACAGACTTTTTAGATGCATTTGAAGTTCTTAGCCTTTCTACCTATTCTTATGATCGATTTCTCTCGAAAAAAGAAGAAAAATCCTATAGTTTTTATACTGAGAAATCTCTCGAAAAAGAAATAAAGAAAATAAGCCCACGAATAGAAGCAACTCTTCGTGCAAGAGATCTTATCAATCTTCCGGCGTCTGATTCTCGCCCAGAAGAACTCGTAAAATATATTCAAGAGTATCCATGGAAACACTTTACTCTTCGAGTTATCGATGCGACAGAGCTTAAAAAACTTGGCTGTAATCTTCTCCTTGCCGTATGAATGTGAAGCGACTATCCTCCATATATGGTCATTCTTGAACGGATAGGAAACAATAAGCTCGACACTTATGCCCTTATCGGAAAATGAGTGACTTTCGATGCAGGAGGAATACAGATAAAGCCTGATACTGCTATGCTTGATATGAAATGTGATATGTCATGAGCTGCGGGAATGCTCGGCGTAGCTGAATATCTTGATACCATTGAGACCCTTGATTGTAATGTGGTTGTCGGTCTTGGATTCACAGAAAATATGACTGGTGGAAAAGCATATAAACCCCTTGATATTTATAAAGCATATAATGGTACCACTGTTGAGATTCACCATACAGATGCAGAATGACGACTTGTACTTGCTGATGTGATGTCGTATGTCGAAAAACAATATCATCCAGAACACATTATCACTATGGCGACCCTTACAGGAGCATGTCTATATGCTCTTGGGCATGATATAGCGGGAATTATGGGCGATGATGAGGTCGTCATAGAGAAGCTTCTCACTGCAGATTCCCTCTATGAAAAAGTATGGCGTCTTCCGCAGAATGAAAAACTCAAAAAATCCCTCAAAGCTGAAATTGCTGATATAAAAAATGTTGCTCGTAGCGAAAAGGCGTGATCTTCTGTCGGATGAGCATTCCTCTCATATTTCCAATGAAAAGCAAAACTTACCCACCTCGATATTGCCGGCCCAGCATATCGTGAGACGACATATGGATATATGCCAAAATGAGGAACTGGCTGGGGAGTAAAAATTCTCTCAGAACTTCTTCTCCATTGTAAAATGAAATAACAGATTATGAGAATTCTTAGAGAAATTGTTTCTATTTTTTCCGATGAGAATTCTCGGAAGATTTCTTACGAATCAAAAAACCTTACAGAACATTATAAGAAAGATCTTTATTGATCAAACTTTCTTGACGAAGTTTGTATTTGAAGTCAATATAAAGAGATGGAGCAAAGCATTACCCGCTTTAAGTATGATTCCCGTAGAGAATATTTGTCTGAACTTTCTGAGGCTCTTTTTGTCGCAAAAAAAACTTCTTTCCTATTTTCTCTCTATGATGATTGGGTGATTGTTCCTGTTCCGATGCACTGGAGTCGGTATATATTTCGAGGATTCAATCATACAAAACTTCTTTCCAAAACTTTTGCAAAAAATCTCTCTCTCCCTTTAAAAAATATACTCGTTTCCTTATATAGAAAGAAACAATCTCAGCTTGGAAGAAAAATGAGACTTGAAAATAAAAAAAACTCTTTTAGAATACGAAATCCAAAGGAAGAAACCCCAAAACATATTATTCTCATCGATGATGTTATTTCTTCTGGTGCCACTGCTTCGGAATGTGCAAGAACGCTCAAGATACATGGGGCAGATGTCGTAATTGGTTGGTTTGTCACTTCAAATAATCCATAACTGTATGTCGGAAACTATCGAAATTATATGAGCAGAAACGCATAATCTAAAAAACATTAGTGTCAGTATACCAAAAAATAAACTTGTAGTTATTACTGGGGTATCTGGATCCGGAAAATCATCACTTGCATTTGATACACTCTATGCTGAAGGACAAAAGAGATATCTTGAAAGCCTTTCGACATATGCAAGAATGATTGTTTCTGATACTTCAAGTGAGACACGAGTTCGTGAGATTCATTGACTTTCGCCAACGATCGCCATCAATCAAAAAACAGTGTCGAACAATCCACGATCGACCGTCGGAACAATCACAGAAATATATGACTACTATAGACTTCTTTATGCAACAATAGGACATTCTTATTGTCCAAATCATCCACATATTGAGCTTAAAAAAGATACAATTCAGGATGTTGTCTGACACATGTCGATCTATGGCGAAGGTACAAAATTTCATATCTGTATTCCTATTATAGAACCTTCACTTTCAAAACTCTCAGATGTGGCGAAGTATGTCACAGATTTATGATTTGTTCGATTTCAGATTTGAGATTCATTATTTTCTGTGGCTGATCATTTTGATGACGAGCCATATTCTTCGGGGTGACACATTATTATTGATCGTCTTGTCGTAAAAAACAAAGATGATGAGCGTTATCAATTCGAAACAAGACTCAAAGATTCACTTTCTTTGGCGTTTCAGAAAGGAAAATGAAGAATATCTCTTTTTATTCTGGATACCAAAGATCGACAGAATTTCTCTGAGTATGCCTCTTGCCCTCTCTGTGATTATTCACAGGAAGATCTTACAATTTCACATTTTTCTTTCAATTCTCATCATGGAGCATGTCCAGATTGTCATGGATTATGAAGTTCGACAACATTTAGGGAACAAGATATTATAAATCCTCGGCTTTCCCTTTCTGAAGGTGCTCTCTTGCCATGGTCTGCCCATCCATACTATACTGTCGTTCTTGATATTGTCTGTAAAAGTGAGAAAATTGATATGAGTATCTCATATAGCGATCTTTCGGAAACTTCTCGACAGAAAATATTGTATGGCATGCAAGGATCATTTGAGATTCCATATATTTCGAAGCATGATGAAAGAAAAACCCATCTGGCGAAGTATGAGTGACTTATACCGAATCTCGAAAGACGATTTCGGGAAGCTGATGTGAGCAATGATATATTCTTTAAAAGAATCTCGAACTTCGCCACTGAACAAATATGTCGATCTTGTGGCGGCCATAGACTCAAAAAGGACTATCTTTCCGTATTGGTATGAGGGAAAAATATTGGCGAACTTACGAGCCTTTCTGTCGAAGAATCAAGAGTTTTTTTCTCATGACTTCGATTCTCAAAAGAGGAAGAGAAAATTGTAACTATGATTCTAAAAAATATTACAGAAAGATTAGAATTTCTTTCATGAGTATGACTTGATTATATAACTCTATCAAGGCGATCCAATACGCTTTCTGGTGGTGAATCTCAGAGAATTCGTCTTGCTACACAGATTGGAACTCGTCTCGAAGGAATTATTTATGTTCTCGATGAGCCATCTATATGACTCCATGCGAAAGACAACTATATGCTCATAAAAAACCTCAAGCGGCTTGCAACCATTGGAAATAGTGTCGTTGTTGTCGAACACGATGAAGATATTATGAGAGAAAGTGATTATATTATAGATATTGGCCCCTGAGCAGGAATACATTGATGAGGGGTGATATTTACTGGAACATATAATGAAATTATTTCTCATAAAGATTCTGAGACTGGACTCTATCTCTCATGAAAAAAACAGGTAACTCGCAAGAATTTTCAGATAAAAAAATCTAAGGAATTTATTTCTATTCTCGGAGCGACAGAAAATAATCTCAAAAATATCAATGTCAGAATACCTCTCTGATGTCTGACGGTCGTGACAGGGGTTTCTGGATCCGGAAAATCATCACTTATTATAGATATACTTTCAAATAAAATTCTTGAGCATTTTCATGGAAGTACCGTACAGGTCTGAGCACATCGAGCAATTGAAGGACTTGAGAATATCGATAAAGCTATCATTATTGATCAATCTCCTATAGGAAAGACACCACATTCGAATATTGCTACGTATACAGCAGTTTTTACCTATATTCGAGAGGTATTTGCGGCTTCTCATGAAGCTCAAAAGCGCGGATATGGTCCTGGAAGATTCTCATTTAATACAAAATGAGGACGGTGTGAGCTCTGTGAATGATCATGAGTAAAGAAGATAGAGATGCATTTTCTTCCAGATGT
>JAVHOR010000002.1:17138-24039 GCA_036170175.1 Patescibacteria group bacterium
TTTGATCTCGCCAAAAGATCGACAGGAAAAACACTCTATATTCTTGATGAACCAACGACTGGGCTTCATTTTTCTGATATTCAGAAGCTTCTTGATATCCTCGATAGGCTTGTCGAGAAAGGGAATAGCGTGATCGTGATAGAACATAATCTCGATATTATCGCCAATGCTGATGCCATTATAGATATTGGTCCTGAAGGTGGTGATCGATGATGAAGTCTGGTTTTTGCTGGTCCACGAGAAAAACTTCTTAATGTAGAATGATCTCATACAGCGGATGCTCTCAGAAAATATATGAAAAAAAGGAAATAGAGTTTAATGAAAAAAGAAGATATGTGAACTGCCCCCTAAAAAGTAGAATGTAAATGGCTTAATGACCCATTTTCAGTAAATCTTCATGAACACTATTTGCCGCAAGACATCACTCAGCTGCACTCATGATTGTCTGACGAAATTTATTGGAATTTGTTGTCACATCCCCTGCTGCATAGAGGCCATGTATAGATGTTTCTTGTCTTTTATCGACTATGAGACACCCTTCGCCATCCTTTTCTGGCATAAGAGCATCGATAACTGATGTGATTGGGCTTGATCCAATAGCAACAAATATCCCATCAACATTGAGCTTCTTCCCTGTATTGAGTGTCACTGCATTCACTCACATTCCATTTCACTTTACTTCAGTTACTTGAGTATTCATGTGTATTGTGATATTTTGCCTTGATTTTGCCTTATCGATCCATATATCTTCAGCTCGTATACGATCTGATCGTACGAGAATATGGACATGTGCACATATCTCAGAGAGATAAAGAGCTTCTGTGATAGCAGTATTCCCAGCACCTACGACAGCGACAGTAAGATTCTTGTAAAAATTTCCATCACAGGTAGCACAATAAGATACTCCTTGTCCATAGAATTCTTTTTCTCCAGGTACCTCGAGCATTCGGTAGGTGTTCCCTGTGGCAAGAATAATTCGATTGGCGATATATATATTTCCCTTCATAGTGCGAACTTCGAACTTATCTTCGCCAGTCTTCGACACAACTTCGACACGATCCTGTATAAGTGTCGATCCAGCATTTTCTGCATGTTTACGAAAACTTTCCATAATTTCTCCACCAGGCGCGGAAAGGATGCCAGGCCAATTCTCGACACAATGAGATGTAGCAAGGGCTCCACCAGGAAGTTCGCCTATGATCGCATTTGATATTTTGTATCGACTGGCATACATGCCAGCAGGAAGGCCAGCGCTTCACATGCCGATAATGATAAGAGTATAGTTCGTAATAGGGTTTACCATAGAGAAGTTATTATAATGAGAATAATTCTCATTATAAAGAAATAAAGAAAATTGCAAGTATTTTTATGGTACCTCTTTTTCAGAAACTTCTCCAGGAACTTGAGAATCTCGATATTCTTGAATAATATTATTAATTCTTCGGCAGTTTTCTATAGGATCAGGGGCATAATTTACTATCATATTCGAAGTCTCGCTTGCAGTATGAATATGTACATCTCAAAATCAAAAAATTGTCTGAAGTATCCCTGAAGTATGAGCATTTACTTCTTGTACACGATCAAGAGAACACTCTGTCACATTTCGAGAAAGTGCTGAGATTTGCTCTATACCAATGACTCGTGAGTCAGTAATAATAAAAATATCGAGTTCGTCATTGATCCAATCAATCAAGATAAATGTAAGAAAAATTATCCAATACAAAGAAAGTCCTCACCAATACAGACTACTTCCCGTAAGATCGATAATAGTAGTCTGGTATGAGATAAGTACCCAAGAACTCACGAAGAGTGCTAAGAAATAGAGAAAATGGAATATAAGAATAATCCAATGGCGATGAAGAGTCATTACTATTTTTTCATTGTCTTTGAGAAGAGAGATATGTTCTTTTTTGAGCATGTGATATGGGGATTTTTATAATAAATAGGGGAGAGTCTTTCCTGTTCCTCGATATTGCCAAAGAATTCAGAGATATTCGTATAATTTTCTTTGTATTCTACAAATTCTCCGGCATCTGTAAAATCATTTTTTGAAATATAACCACTATATACTCATGGAGCAAGTCCTTCTTTATTTATAACTATAGAATCTCGTGAGGAATCTTTAATAATGTATTCAGTAGTATTTATCTCGAGTATTGGTATTCATTTTTGGATCAGGTCGAAGAAATGACATCACTTTACTACTATATTTTTTGAAAGATGAAGAGTATTGAGTACAAGGGTAATTATTCTCATGCGGGTAAAAGATCCTGGGCCGCAGATACACCATATTTCCTCGATAGTTTCTTCCTCTATAATATTTATGATTGTTTTTGGGAAAGAAGAAAAATCATCGCCATGAGGGATGACTATTTTCTTCATAAGAACGGCATTATCTATAAGAGAAATAGTAATATCATTCAAAAGAGGATTCACAAAGAGAAACATGATTTTACGATAAAGAATTAGACACCACGATAGGAGAGTGCTTCTAGAATATGAGCAACTTCGACATCTGTCGATCATCATATATCCGCTATAGTACGAGCAACACGAAGAATTCGATAGTAGACACGTGTCGATAAATGGAGTTTTTCTGTCGAAGATATGGCGATCTTTCGAGCCTCTTCTTTTATAGATCAGTATTTCTCTATGTCGATGTTCGACATTTCAGCATTTCGATGAAGCTTCGTTCCTTGGAATCGTTCTTTTTGTATTGTTCTGACAAGTTCGACAATATGAGCATACTCTTCTGTAGTTTTTTGTTCTTTTTTCTTTTCGAGTTCTCCGATTTTGACACGAGGAACTTGGATAAAAATATCGACACGATCAAGAATCGGTCAAGAGAGGCGGGATCTATATTTTTCTATGACATGAGAGCTACAGCTACATTCTTTTTCTGGATCTCCGAGAAATCCACATGGACAGGGGTTCATGGCTCAAACAAGAGAAAACCGAGAAGGATATCGACAACTCATATTCACGCGATTGATGGTGATTTCGCCATCTTCGAGTGGTTGTCTGAGAGTCTCAAGAATATGTTTGTCGAACTCGAGAAATTCATCAAGAAAAAGAACTCCTTTATGTGCGAGGGATATTTCCCCAGGACGAGAATCTCTTCATCCACCAATAATACTCGCTTCGCTTGCAGTATGATGTATGACACGGAATGGACGTTCCGTCACAATAGGCATATCTTTTGAGAGAAGACCTGCGACGGAGTAGATTTTTGAGAGTTCTATTTGCTCTTCTATTTCCATGGCAGGAAGAATTCCAGCAAGAGCTTTTGCGAGCATGGTTTTTCCTGATCCAGGAGGACCTTGCATGAGAATATTATGTCATCAAGCTGCTGCGATAAGTAGGGCTCTTTTTGCCTGTTCCTGACCATGAATAGAAGAAAAATCGATAGAAGACCGTTTTCGAGGAAGGGTCTCTATATCTATTTTTTTACTCTTTGGAAGGGGAATATTGCCAGTCAGAATATCGACAAGATGCTTCAAACTCTCGACTCATATCACTTCAATATCTGGTATTACAGACGCCTCAGTGACGTTTGCCAGAGGAAGAAAAATATACTTCATTCCGAGCTCACGCACGAGGATAGTGGCAGGAAGTGCTCACTGTACAGATCGGACCGTACCATCAAGAGCAAGTTCTCCAAGGAAAAGCCCTTTTTCTATGAATTCCTTATTCCATTCAAATTCTTTTCAGAGAATTCCGAGAGCTATAGGAAGATCATAGATTGGTCATTTTTTCTTGAGGTCTGCAGGAGCAAGGTTGACGGTGATACGTGATCATCCCGGAAAGGAAAATCCAGAATTTTTTAGAGCACTTCGTACTCGTTCACGGCTTTCTTGAACAGCAGTATCTCCAAGTCCTACAATTGTGAAATTCCCAATTCCTGTCACGACATCAACTTCGACTTCGATAATATGTCCACTGATGCCATAGAGGGAGCAAGAAAAGAGTTTTTGCATAGACTCAAGATAAGAAAAATACAACCACCGTATTTCTCTATCGTATAAACTCTTCCGGAAAAAACAAAAGTTTTACATATTTTTTGTTGCTCGTAAAGCGAAAAGATGTCCTAATATTTGGTGAAGATATCTCTTTCTGCTACTATATAAGCGAAGACCATCATACATACAACAACTTTTATGTTTTCGCGCATATTTCTCATCCTTTTTTTAAGTTTTTCATCATTCATTTCCCAAACTTTTGCTATTAAGTACAGTGTTGCAACGGCAAAACAACAAGATATCTCTTTTTTTGGAAATATTTGGAATGGAATTACATATTTGGTAGAGAACATAGTAAATATTATTGCCTTTATTGTTATTGCATGGATTCTTCTCAAATGTATTCGGCTTGCCTATGAAGTACTTATGTCAGGAAGGCTTGTCTACATGAAAGTCACACTTCCACGCGCAGATTCAAAACTTGATAAAGAGCGTGAGACAAAAAAAGATTTTAAAGAAAAAGTGGGAATTATGTCCGTTTTCTATAAGAGTATTCATAACCTCACACAAGCAAGCGCTTTTGATACGGTCATGAATGTTATTTTTCGCCATGCGAAGATTTCCCTCGAGCTTATGTATCACAATGGTATGGTGAATTTTTATGTTGTTGGATACAAAGAACATGTATCGCTCGTACTTCAGCAAATAACTTCAAATTATCCAGATGCAGAAGTAAAAATTATTCAAGAAAACGATCTTCCGGAGATTAAACCACTCTGATTTACACTGCAGGCTGCAAGTGTTGGAAAGCATACAGATGATGTTTTTCCAATCAAGACCTATAAATATTTCGAGGATGATCCACTTTCGACCTTTACGAATAACTTTGGATCACTCAAGAAGACGGATGTGGCCTCAGTACAATTTATCATTAAGCCTCTTGGACATTCATGGAATAGAAAAGCAAAAAAGGCTGCATGATTGGTCGCAAAGTGACAATACAAAAGAGGAATAAAGGCGTGACTTCTCGGTACAATTTTTCGTTCGATTACGGCGCCAATCTCATGGCTTCTCTATAGATTCATAAAGAATGAAGAAACTCCAGGATCGAATGCTCCTGGTGCATCGACAGGAGATTCCTATAAGATATTCAATCAAGCTGAGACCGAAGCACAGAAGATGGTAGGAGAAAGTGCTGGACAGCCAGGCTTCTCTTCTTCTATCCGTATTCTCGTCGCTTCTGATACGAGTGATTCTGCCCGAAGTGCCCTTCAGAATCTTGTCGCTGCTACTTCGATATTTACCGATGAGTACAACAATCAGCTTTCCAATCCTCAAATGCTTGAGGACCCATTTCGTTTTATATTCACACCACTTCGATATTTTGCATACCATTATCGACTTATTGGAATTTTCCAGAGTATTAGTCGATTTTCCTGTGATGAGATGTCGACACTCTACCATTTTCCAGATATCAATTATAATAAATCACCGATTATTGCATGGCTGGAATATAAAATGCTCGCTCCTCCATCGAATCTGAAGTTTCCGAAAGAGCCACTCATTCTCAAGGATTATAAAAGAAATGCAAATGGAAATATTTTTACTGAAGATGGATCACTTCTCCAGGTCGATGCCAATAAAAATCTTTTGCGAAATGCAGACAAAGATTTTCTTCTTCTCGATGGCACTATCGTCACTGTAGCAAAAGATGGGGAAAATATCGGTCGACCGATCGAGGAATGAAAGGTTCCTATACAGATCGATATTCAAAGAAAGCTCGCAGGATTTCCTCTTTACAAAGATGGAGTGCTTATGTGATGGAATGAATATAGAAATATTAAGACGCCTATTTATTTCTCAAAAAAAGATCGAGGACGACATCAATATATCATTGGTAAATCAGGATGAGGAAAGTCTGTTCTCATTGGTTATCTCGCCCGTCAGGATCTTTGGAATGGAGATGGTCTCTGTATCATTGATCCACACGGAGATCTTGTCGAGGATGTTGTTGCTTTCACGCCAAAAGAACGCGCAAAAGATATGATTCTATTTGATCCGTCTGATTATGATCGACCAATGGGACTCAATATTCTTGACCTTATCGCGACCGACCCAAATCTTATTCTTATCGAAAAAGATCGAGCAGCGCTTGACGCCACTTCAATATTTATCAAGATGTATGGAGATGAAATATTCGGACCACGAATACAGCATTATTTCCGCAATGGTTGTCTCACACTTATGGATGATGCAGAAGAATGAGGAACACTTATCGATGTGCCACGACTTTTTGTCGATGAAGCATTCATGAAGTATAAGGTCTCAAAAATAAAAAATGTAATGGTAAAAGCTTTCTGGGATCACGAATATGCTCAGACAGGAGATCGCGAAAAACAAGAAATGATACCTTTCTTCTCTTCGAAATTTGGACCGTTTATTACCAATACGACGATGCGAAATATCATCGGTCAGACGAAAAGCGCTTTCAATATTCGTCAGATTATGGATGAACAGAAAGTTCTCATGGTAAATCTGTCAAAAGGAAAGATTGGTGATCTCAATGCCCAGCTTCTCGGACTTATTATGGTTTCGAAAATCAATATGGCAGCAATGAGTCGAGCGGATATTCCTGAAGAAAAGAGAAAAGACTTCTTTCTCTATGTCGATGAATTCCAGAATTTTGCAACTGATACATTTGGTGAAATTCTCTCGGAAGCCAGAAAATATCGACTTGCACTTATCATGGCACATCAGTATATTGCACAGATTAGTGGCTCATGAGATAAGCAAGGAAAATGAGGAAAGCCATCGATCAAAGATGCCGTCTTCGGAAATGCGGGAACAATCATGTCATTCAAGGTTGGTGCTGAGGATGCAGAATATCTCGAAAAAGAATATGCTCCGCTCCTTTCACAACAAGACATAATTGGGATTGCAAA
>JAVHOR010000003.1:0-1260 GCA_036170175.1 Patescibacteria group bacterium
ATTTCCCATACCATACGAAAATCTGCAAGAGTTCATTTAATATATCAGAGTTTATCAGTTTTTCTCGGAGTAATAACCTCGGGGAAAATAATGTTTTTTATTTTGTAATTTCGTTTTACAATTTGTTCGTTCATCTTCACTTCGAGTCCAAATCCTGGTCATACAGTATAATATTCTCATTCATCAAAGAGAGACCGAGGGACAATTCGCTCTCAGGAAACGAAATCGCTACCAATCCACTTGTAGAATGGAAGACTGTTTTTTCTCACAGATAGTGTCACATCTGCTTCTCTTGCTTGGATAGGATCTATGAGAGATGTGATATGTTCAGAGGTGAGGTTGAGTAGGTCCGAATCAATCATGACAATATATTCTCATTTTGAGGCATGAACTCATGTGAGTATTGCTTTCGCTTTCCCACCATTTTTCTCGATATTGATTTTCTGAAGTTTCGGATGAGTGAAGGAATCAATAATTTTCCAAGTATTGTCCTTGGAGCCGTCATTCACGACGATCACCTCATCGATCTCATCACAAGCAATCGCTGTCTCGAGCACTTTCGCGATTCGTGGTCACTCATTGTAAGCTGGGATAATGCAAGAAAATCGCATAAAAAGAAGTTATTTTATGCGATTATATAAGGAGTCATTTTAAAGTAAATCTTATTTATCTGATTCGCTCTTTCCAATACTCCAGATTGTCAAGCTCTCATTTTTTAATACACTTGTTTCCAAACTCAGTTCATGCATAATATACTTTATGAGGATGAGTCAGTATCCGTGTTCTTCGTAAGAAGAATACGGGCTTTTTCTTCATGTTTCTGTCGGAATCACTCTGGGGTATCTCGGATGGTAGTATGCAGTCTTCTTTGGTTGTAATAGGATATCTGCCTGTGAATAGCGAGTATGAGATGTTCTCGTGTTTCATATTGTTTCGTATCTCAGAGCTCCAGCTTAAACTTTCCGTAATAGGATTCTTGTGCTCCATTTTGCCAAGGTGATCACTTCGTGCTCATGGAGATGAGAATATGATTCATTTGGAGAAATTGCATCACTCCCTCACTCGTATATTCTGATCATTGATCAGAATGGAAATACTCTGGTACGATTCATCCAGTTTTTGTTATAGCATCTTCAATGGCTGTAAGAATGAGTTCTTTTGCATGAGAATAACTGAGTGCATATCCTACAATCTCTTTTGTAAAGTCATCAAGGATAGTAGCAAGATAGAGATGAACTCATCTATAGATGATATGAGTAA
>JAVHOR010000004.1:0-5498 GCA_036170175.1 Patescibacteria group bacterium
AGTTTTCCGAGAATAGAGTGTACATTTCCTTGCTTGTCGTTTTTGAATTCGAATCGTCCTGCAGTAAGCTCCTTTGCTATAGCAATAAGATCATCACCGACAGTTCCAGCCTTTGGATTTGGCATAAGACCCTTTGGTCCGAGAACCTTTGCGACCTTACCCATCTTCTTCATCATACCAGTTGTCGCGATAGCGATGTCGAACTCGATCTTATTCTGGAGTACAGCATCGATGAGATCTTCATTTCCTGCGACAGCGACACCTGCAGCTTTGAGCTCTGCCTCGTTTCCGAGGTCAGTGAAGGCACCGATACGCTTGGTCTTACCAGTTCCATGAGGAAGAGAGAGAGTCGCACGTACGAGCTGGTCAGCTTGGCGAGGATCGATATTGAGATTGAAGTGAATCTCGATCGTTGGATCAAATTTTACTGTATTTGTGCGTTCGAGAAGTTCGACAGCTTCCTTGATACTATAGGCTCGGTTGTCCTCTATGATGGCAACTGCCTGATTGTATTTCTTGCCATGTTTCGTAGACATAATAAAAAACGTGAAAAAATAAATTGGTCCAATCGTTCTTTTTTGGCTCTCTGACCAGGATAGCCTTAGGAACTCCCACATTTCACGTGTACTTGGACGTGCATGGATTATATGATCTTTTTGCAAAAAGCAAGTTTTTCTCTATGATGTATTCTATGGATTCACTTACACTTTCAGGAAAAGATATTATTTCACTCGAGACTTTCTATGACGGGATTATCTCTTCACTTCATCTTGATGCCAATATCTTCGGAAGGAACTTCGATGCTCTCTATGATGTACTTAGAGATTCGTCTATAAGAAAGATTATCATACAAGAAAATCATCTTCTCAAAGAACATCTCAATACTGTTCACAAGAATTGAAGTACTTATTATAAGCTTCTCATAGATACTCTTACAGATCTTGAGGGAGTAGAGATCTTTATTTCTTACTAGGATTTCTCTTCTCGATTTCATTGAGGAATACATCGAAGAAGTGAGGATCTGTCTCTGAATTTATTCGTATGCGATTGATATCAAAAATAGAACCAGTGTGTGAGTCATAACTATTTCCAAATGAAGTTGACCATGCTAATTTATATCCACATTTCTTTGCGATAGATTCATCTATAGTAGGATTGATGCGTCCACTTGGATAGGTATATGTTTCGACTTTCTGTCCACTGAGATTCTTGAGTATTTCACGGGAGTCACACATCTCATGAGTTTCTTCATTTACACTTAGTTTACTATTATCAGAGTGACTTATAGAATGTGAGCTGATTGTTATGAGGGGATTTTTTGAAATATTCTCTACATCATTTTTTGAGAGAAATCATGATGTATCAAGTCTATTTGTGATAATCCAGAGAAAAAATGGTATACCATGTCGGCTTACTATTGGTACAAGACTATCTTTCATATCGATCCAGCCATCATCAGCAGTAAATATCCATATATTTTTTCCAGGAAAACATCAAGAATCAAGAGCATAAATAAAATCATTTCACTGCATAAGATATATTTTCTTCTCTTTTGCGAGAGATTCAATTTTTAGCATATGAGCTTCGAAAAGAACTGGTGCAACAGAAAGATCCTTCGTATAGAAATTATCGTGAGGATCATGATCCCGTATGTAGTGATACATGAAGAATTCTATATTTGGATCTTTTATACAGAGTTTGTCCTGAGGTATTATCACAAGTGGTTCAGATGAGACGATGGGGTTTAATTCCGCTGATAATATACCTCAAAAAATCTTTGGGAAATTTTCTCATAAAAAATGAAAAAGAAGAATCCCACAAAATACAAGGAATGAAATGCGAAAGAATATACTCATGTATTATTTTATGATCTCACCAGGAAGTGTTGCTCCATTGGTTGGTATTATTCTTCCTGGATAGATAGTCGTATTGATTCCGAGGCGACTTCCATCGCCAATGACAGTTCCGAGTTTCTTTCTTCAGCTATTGATAAGTTTATCTTTCACTTTGACTCGAATATTTGCATGGTCATGCCTGAGATTGGCTACTTTTGATCCAGCACCAATATTGACATTATTTCCGATCACAGAATCTCCAAAATACGACAGATGAGGTATAGCTGAGTGATCACCAAGATAGGTATTTTTGCATTCGACGAAAGATCAGATTTTTGATTCGGCTCCTATACTTGAATTCCCTCTGATATAGCTATTTGGTCAGATTACTGCATTTTTTCCAAAATAAGCATTTCCTTCGATATATGTTCCAGACTTGAGTATGACACCTTCTTCGAGATAGACATTTCCTTTTATTGTCACATTTGGTTCGATGGTCGCTCACTTATTGACACTTTCTACATAGTTGCCTATGATGAGATCATTAGCATTCAGGAGATCCCATGGATAGCCTATCGGAATCCATTGGCCAACAGCTTCGACGATACTATATCCACCGTGTTCAATATAGATTTGGATGAGATCAGTAATCTCGAGCTCTCATCGGGAAGAGAGTGGAATATTCCGAAGGAGGAGAAAAATACCACTATCAAGCTTATGTATTCCTATATTCGCAAGATTTCAGAAGGTAGGATTCGTTGGTTTCTCCACTATTCCTGTGGGTTTTCCGGCATTATTTCGTGTGAATATTCCAAAATTCTCTGGATCATTGACGGCCTTACAGAGAGTTCCATGTCCTTCTATTTGTGCAAGATTCAATATATCTTCTCCATCGTAGAGATCATCTCAGGATACGACGATAAAACTTCCTGTAATTCTTCTCTCAAGTGATAGGATTGCTGCACCAGTTCCAGAAGTATCAATTTGTTCGATATAGTGAATTGGTTTTCATCGGTAATGAGTACCAAAATACTCAACGAATGCATGTTTCTTATATTTTACTATCATATAAATCTCATCGAAATATTCAACAATTGATTCTATGTTGTGCTCGATAATTGTTTTTCCACAGATTTTTATGAGAGGTTTCGGAGTTGTATCTGTGAGAGGCCGCATGCGTGAGCCTTCTCCTGCAGCCATAATGACGAGATGCATAGTCAATTGATAGTTAGTAATTGATAATGAATAATTTTTAGAAACAGAAAAGATTTCTGTATCGAAAGCTAAAAATAAATAATTGAGAATGAGTTCATAATTAGTCTATGAAGCAATAGAAAAAAGTAAAGAAAAAATCGAGCAAAGAGCTCGATTTATATGGCGATATGAGGAAGGATAAGAAGAGATACTCATCATATATCTTTCTTCATGGCAATTGATTCATTGAGAATCATATAGCGTTCGACACGAGCATGATAGCTTGTATCAAATGATTTGAGAGCTTGGGAAGGAGTATTCACATTCTTCTGACTCACATCAATTACAGTGAGCATGGTATTTTCGATATTTTCGAGAACAAAAGAAATTTCTGCACCAGATTTTTTTCGGTAAAAATGAATTTTATGTGATGTTCCAAGCTTCCTTTCAATTTCAAGAAAAACAAAATTTTCGATGACTCATTGTTTCATTTGTCCTTGAAAATAGAGGTCACCCAGAAGTGACTTCATGAAGGAGAGATCAGAGAAGTATATCTTCACATGACGAGATGTCTCCGTCTCTACATTTTCGACCCAAGGACCAATTGCTTTGATAACATTATGTTTCATTAGAATTTCAGTATATTTGTGGATTTTTCGTCGTGATAAGGAGAGAAGTTTTGCCAATTGGTCTGCCTTAAAAAGATTTCAAGTGTTCATTGCAAGTGTCCGCATGTACTCAATAAAAATTCCATGCTCCTTATCGAACAATTCCTCTTTCATAATTGTACATTTTGCATCGAAGTCATCAATTATGGAAGTGGGGTCATCAATATGATGTGGGAAGTATCATCTCTGAATATATGTATCACGAAGAATATTGAGCCTCTCAACATCTGAAATTCCAGAAAGAATATTACCGATATCAACTCGCATACTTTCTGATTCTGCATACTCACGAAAACTGACTCATGGAAGAAGAAAATTTTCTGTATTCACTTCATCGATTTTCTTCGTACTTATGAAGATAACTGTATTTTCGAACGATTTGGATTCTATAAATGTCCGAATAATAGAAATATTTTCAACATTTCCATCAATAATGATATTTTCGATAGTATCGGCTATTCGGATTTTGTTAGAAATTTCTAGATTTTCAGGGGAAATCCAGAGTGTATTTTTCTTTGAAAACGCCTTATCTTCTTTGAGTGTCTCAAGAAAAGTAGATTTTCCTATATTTTCCTCTCAAATTATTGCGATATATTGCTTTTCTGAAGTCTCTAAAAGCTCATGAAATGATTTGATATATTTTGTACGTGCAAGCATAAACAAGAATTATTTCATGTATTATACCAAATAATTCGAAAATGTGCAAATATTAAACCATTTATTATAAGAATATTTTTTCTAAAACTGTTTTAGAAATCTCACATCTGGATTCATGAAATAGCGGAGATCAGGAATTCCATATTTTATCATCACAAGACGATTGAGTCCAAATCAAAAAGCAAAGCCTGTATAGACTTCAGGATCAAGTCATCCTTCACGAAGTACATTTGGATGAATAAGTCCTGCTCCCATGAATTCTATCCAGCCAGATCCCTTGCATATCTTGCATCCGACTCCATCACAGAATGGGCAAGAGAAGTCGATCTCGACACCTGGCTCGACAAAAGGGAAGTAACCCGGACGCATACGGATTTTTACTTCTTTTCCAAAAATATCTGAGAGCGTGGTCGTGATAGTGAACTTCAGATGTCACATACCGATTCCCTTATCGACGACGATTCCCTCGACTTGATAGAATGTATTGTCATGCGTCGCATCGACATCTTCGTTTCGGAATACACGACCAGGAATGATCGCACGAATCGGAGGTGTATTATTTCGCATGATGAGGTTCTGCATGCAAGAAGTCTGAGTCGCGAGGACATTTCCAGCTCATTCGAGCCAAAATGTATCTTGCATATCTCGAGCTGGGTGAGTCTTTGGGACATTTACGGCATCAAAATTGAGATATTCTGTCGTGACTTCCATAGATTCATATATATCGAATCCCATACGACGAAAAGTATCTTCGACATCTTGTCGTACAAGCGTAATCGGATGAAGTGATCATTTTTTTCTCTCAAAAGGTATTGTCGTATCTTCCCATTCACTTCCGAGCTTTTCACGAATAGTATTTTGTTCGATGATTTTTTTTTGATTTTCTACGGCTTCCGTGAGAGTATCACGGAGTTCATTTGCCTGCTTTCCTACAGTCGTACGATCCTCCGGAGAGAGATCCTTGAGTCATTTGAGTATCATTGTAAGCTCCCCAGTTTTTCAGAGAAGCGTGTTTTTGTAGAGAATAAGTGCTTCTTCACTTTCTATTGTCGGAAGTGTCGTAAGAGCGCGAGATTCGAGGATATTGAGCTGATTGATCATAGACTAAATCTTGAGTGGCTTGATAAGGTGTCGATAACTATAT
>JAVHOR010000005.1:0-1251 GCA_036170175.1 Patescibacteria group bacterium
TCCAGATTGATGTAGTGGTGGAGTTCCGGAGACACTGATACGAAGCTGTATACCAAATAACCCAGGAAATGTTGCTCCACTTGTGATCACGACGACATCACCTCTTCCTGCAGTCACCACGAGACAACATACGAATTTCAAGTTCGAATATACAGGATGAGATGGTAGTATGCCAATATGGTCGAATTGTTATGGAAATTTTGTTGGACAAGATATCAATTATTATGGTCACTTGATTGGTTCACGAAACTATGATGGTAAACGTTTTGAAGATAGCGTTTGTGCAATGCTCAAAGTTGGTTCACAAGTAGTGATGAAGAGCTTTATTCTTCCTATAACTCAGAATCCGAATCTTGCACTGAGTATCATTACGCCGGCAAGTCTTCATACTGGAAATGTCGGAAAGAAATATACAGAGATAATAACTACTTCTCAAGATAATACGAGCGCTGATGCAATGGATTCTGGAAATCATGAAAATAGTTGTAATTTTAGTAGTAATTTTACTGTCTCATCTGGTTCACTTCCTCCTGGATTAGGAATGAGTGACGGGATTATTTCAGGTATTCCGACCTCTCTTGGTACTTTTACTTTTACCATTAAGTTCACCTTTACTTCTGGATGTACTCCGATAACTCTCGATACGACAAAAGAAATGACTCTTGTCATAAATGCTCGTGATACGAGAGATCCTGATGCTCCAGTACTATCAAATTTCAAAGTACAAATTCGGTCACTCTTAGAATTCTTCCCAAAGAATTGGGCATTTCTGCGTAGCGATAGTACATTTGTGGTTCCAAAGCAATTAAAGCTCCGATTTACTGTAAACACAAATTGCAAAAATAGTCGTGAAGCCCATTATTATCTCATAAATGTAGATGGAAAAGACTTTGAAAAAGATGGAAAAAAAGTTCACTATGATGTAAATATGAATCACTCTCGAAATATGTGTGATAGAAATGGAATGCCAAATATTCTTGAAGATATTTATGAGATAAGTCCGGAAGAGCTTGGACTCACTGAAGGAATTCACAAGATTATATTTCGTGGTTGTACTGCCGATGATCACTGTAGTCCTATAGAGGATGGCGTTCCTGTTTGTTATCTCAGCAATTGTCGTACCATAGAGAAGGAAGATCCGCCTTGTGTAATGTCTAGTAGTAATTGATCTTGTAGTCATCATTCACTTGTTACCATACCCGCTTTTATTCTTCATGTCGGACCTACAGTGGCAGGCATATATACATTGAA
>JAVHOR010000006.1:0-5326 GCA_036170175.1 Patescibacteria group bacterium
AGAATTCATTGATAAGCTTGATAAATCACTTGAGATTATCTTGACGGATCTCTCAAATTTTGAGAGTGGAAAATATATCCTCGTTAAGAAGAATTAGTATCATATCAAATATTATGAATCAAGTACCAACTACTCGCATAGAAGAACTTCGAGAGAAATTCACGACAGGATTTCTCGGTTTTTGGATTCGTCAATTTCGTATCTCGTATCTGATTGTTATTACAATTATTATCATGGGGCTTGTTGCTGCTGTCAGTATCCCAAAAGAATCCAGTCCTGCAGTAAAACTTGGAATTATTTCTATTTCTACGGCGTATCCTGGGACAAATCCTATTGATATTGATTCTCTTATCACAGATAAGGTTTACAAGGAAGTAAAAGATATTAAATGAATCGATAAAATACAATCAACTTCTACGCTTGGATTCTCAAGTATTTCACTCACACTAAAAACAAGTGCAAATACGAAAGATGTACTCTCTGATGTGCGAAGTTCTATCAGCCGTATTGCCCTTCCAAGTGATGCGAAGACTCCTGTAATTACAGAAATAGAAACAGATACAAGTAGAACTTTTTCTATCTATCTCTATTCCAAAAATCCAAACACAAGTAAAGCACTTCTGTTCGATCGTGCGACGAATCTCAAGAAACAAATCGAGAAAGTTTCTGGGATAAATAAAGTAAATCTTTCTGCTGGATGAGTGTGAAAGCCTATTGAAGCATGAGGAGGGAATGATGCAGCCTATGAAGTGCATATTATTATTCCTGAGGAAAAACTTGCGAATCTTGGACTCACTCTTTCAAGTATTGCAGGGGTTATTCAAGGATACAATCGCGATCAGCCAATCGGGAATTTCTCTATTGGTGAGAAGAAATATGACTTTCGTATCGAAGGAAAGAATCGTGAGAGTTTTGATTTTCTAAAACTTCCCATATCTCTCCCACGCTGAGGAAATATCACTCTTTCGGATATTGCTACAATAGAAAGAAAATATAAGAATGATGCTGAGAATCAGATAGTCATTGGGGTTGAGCCAGTTCTTGGTTACACAGGAAGCTTTCTCGATATTTCACAAATTCCGTCTTCTGCTCCATATGTCGGCCTTACTGTGAACAAGAATGACAATGCGAGTATATTCACGGCAAGTGATGCCGCAAAGCATGCTGTATGAGAAATATTTCAAAAAGAAGAATATAAAGATTTCTCATATGTATTTTCCTTAGATATAGCTGATACTATTCGAGATGATTATGTAGAACTTGCTCGAGAGGCTGTGACAACATTAATCCTTGTATTTATAGCGATGTATCTGTTTGTCTGATTTCGAGACTCTCTTTTCGCATCGATTACACTGCCTCTCGCATTTCTTTCTACGCTTATGTTATTATACTATGGGGGGTATACGATGAATTTTCTTACGAATTTCTCTCTTATTCTCTCATTCGGTATTGCTGTCGATACCATTATTGTGATCGTACAAGGCGCAAGTGCAAAGCTGAGAGTCTGATATGATCCAGAATCTGCTATCATGCTTGCACTTCGTGAATACGCTATGCCGATCATCTCATGAGTCATGACGACCATTGTGGTATTTATTCCAATGATGGCACTTCCAGGTATTCTTGGAAAATTTCTCGCATATATTCCTATCACTATTTTTGGAGTTCTTGCTACTGGACTTGTCCTTGCTCTCACGGTGAATAGCGCACTCTATCTTCTCTTTGTGAAGAGACGAAGAAGCTATATCGATAATCCTCATGCTATAGAATATGCTACTGATGAAGAAAAAGAACTTCTCCTTCTCGAACGAGAAGGGAAGGAGCGTATTGGAATTGGACATATTCCTCTTCGTATTCGTATAATTCATGCCGTCACAGAGTGGTATAAAAAAGTTCTTCGAAATTTTCTCGAACATACTTATCTTCGACGACTTGCTATATTTACTCCAGTTGTACTTCTTATTCTCAGTTTTATATTCCTTGCTCCATTAGTATGAGTTGAGATATTTCCTGGAGATGATCAGGGATTGACTAGCTTCACTGTCACTGGTCCAGTATGACAAAAAACAGGAATCACTTCAAAAGATCTCAAAGGAATCAGTGATATATTTGTATGATATCCTGAGATTCGGTATTCGACAATCTCTATACAATGAAATACTGCAAGTATTAGTGTCCAGCTCACGAAGAAGCAAGAACGAAAGATCAAGAACGAAAGAGATGTATTTACAGTAGAGAAGCTTCTTCTCGAAAAACTTCAAGTATTCGAAAGTAAGTGATATAGTGTCGTAAGCTCTGTCGCGAAGAATGGTCCACCAGGATCAAAATCCGTCGGACTCAAGCTCATTGTCGATGATTCTAGTAAGCTTCCTATGCTTATCCAGGTTTCAAAAGATTTTGAATCCCATCTCAAGACACTTAAGGGTACGAAGAATGTCGGACGATCATCGAGTGATACCCCATGACAATTTATCTTCAAGCTCAAGAAAGATCTCATAGCAACGACAGGAATAACTTCAGCGCTTATCTATGGTCAGATTGCTCAGAGTATGAATGGTGTGACTCTCGGATCAGTAGAGAATAATGGTGAAGATATGAGTGTGATACTCAAGACGAATCAATTTATAGATGATGTCCGTCTCGAAGATGTTCTTGCAATACCATTGACTGTGGGTCAGACGAATTATGTGGTCGGTGATTTTGTCGATTCTCAGATCACCAATGCGACAGCATCTATCACTCGTGAAAATGGAAATATCCAGATTACTGTCGATGCTGATCTCGAGAAATGATTCGATAGTGTCAGTACGCAAGCAGAATTTGTGAAGTTTGCACAGGCATATGAGTTTCCAAACGGAGTATCCTATACTGCTGGATGAGAGACCGAAGCAAATAGTGAGCTTATTATGGCTATTCTCTCAGCATTTTTCATTGCTCTTATTGTTATATTTTCTATTCTCACACTTCAGTTCCATAGCTTTTCTCAGCCACTCGTGATTCTCTATTCTGTTGTCATGTCACTTCCATTTGTGATGATCGGACTTCTTCTCACCGGGAATCAATTCTCGATTACATTTGGTATCTGATTTATTGCCTTCACGGGAATCTCTGTCAATCATGGTATCATCCTCATCTATGCGATCAATGAGAATCTGAAAAAATGAATCGAAGGAATTACCGCACTCGTCGAAGCAGGATCATCTCGTCTTGAGCCAATGCTTCTTACCACGGTCACAACTGCTATCGGTATACTTCCTATTGCTCTTCGTGATCGATTCTGGTCAGGAATGGGATTCACTATCATATTCGGAGTCATTTCCGCATCGCTTCTCACACTCTTTATCGTGAAGGGAATCTACTATGAGCTCTATATGAATACGGAGGAATGAATGCTTAGGTCAGCATTTCATTTTCTGACTCGAGGAAAGCTCAGAAAGAAAAGAAAAATAATTCCTCAAAAATAAACTAACTAAAGAGTAATGTTCTCATGAATTATCGAGCATAAGGCTCCCATCATCGCTATAAATAATGGTACCTTCACAGTAGAGAATACTTTCGATGAAGCTCCAAAGGAAGGACAAAGTATTGCTCATGATGGTGCATGTATGACCATTACAAGTGCATCGAAAGAGGCTTATTCATTTTTTGTGATGGAAGAGAGTCTTGGTGTGACGAATCTTGGAGAAAAGAAGGTCGGAGATTTCCTTAATGTCGAGCGGTGTATGAGACTCTCAGATCGACTGGATGGACACATCGTGAGTGGACATATCGATACTACTGGAAAAGTTATCGAGAGAGAAGTGAGAAATGATGGATCACTTTTTCTTGTTCTATCTTTTGATATATTCTTCAAGAAATATATAGTGCGAAAGGGAAGTGTTGCAGTGAATGGTGTAAGTCTGACCATTGTGGAGGTAGGAGATAATCTCTTTTCTATCTCACTCATTCCACTCACTCAAGATTGGACCAATCTCTGAATTCTTGAGGTGGGTGATACAGTCAATCTCGAATTCGATATGCTCGCGAAATATGTCGAAAGAATGATACAAAAATAATTTACCGTTTAACAATTTTTTCTATGTCTGATTATAAAGCTGGTCTCAAGAATATCGATTCTCTTGATCGGAATATTCGTATTGCTTTCGTTGTCTGAGAGTTCAATCTGGAATATACAGGTGAGCTCGAGCGACAAAATAGAGCATTTCTCGTGTCTCATGGGTTTCATGATATTGAGTCTTACTTTGTACCTGGTGCATTCGAAATTCCTGCATTTGCAGGGAAACTCATCAAGAAATGATGATATGATCTTATTATCACAATTGGTGTTGTCATTCGTGGTGAGACTCCACATTTTGACTATGTCTGCAGTGAATCTTCTCGTGCTATTATGGATCTTACCGTTGCTCATGATACACCAATAATATTTGGAATACTCACATGCAACAATGAGGAACAAGTGCAAGAGCGTATCGGACATGGGTTTGCGACTTCTGGACTCAATCTGCTTACAGAACTCTCAAAAATATAATAAATCCTCTATTATTATGAAACTTTCAGGTATTATCATCCATGGAAAATGACTCGGACGAGAGCTCGGCTACCGTACTGCCAATATGCATGTCGAACCTTCAGGCATGAATATCGAGTCTGGCACCTATGCAATAGAGTGAATCGTGCGATGAGTGACTCTTGAAGGGGTTGGAGTCTATCTTCCACATCTTTCGACATTTGAATCACATTTTCTTGACTTTGATGATGATATATATGGAGAGACCATTGAGATAGATACTCTCTACAAAATTCGTGAGAACAAAAAATATGATTCACTCGTAGAGCTTGCTGAACAAATATGAAAGGATATCGAATATATGAAAAGTATGAAAAATCATACTACACTCATTGCGATTGCTGCGATGACAAAAAATAGAGTCATAGGAAATCATGGAAAAATTCCATGGCATATTCCTGAAGACTTCAAGCACTTCAAAGAAACTACACTCGGATGTCCAATAATAATGGGAAGAAATACCTATATTTCTATCGGACGACCACTTCCTGGTCGGGAGAATATTGTCCTTACACAGTGAAATATTGATGCTGAGTGAATTACTCAGATTGCGACCATTCCAGAGCTTCGAGAATACCTTTCCAGAAATAATCAGAAGAAAGCATTTATCTGCGGTTGAGGCCAGGTCTATAAATCTTTCTTTGACTTGAAATTGGTCGATGAAGTTATCCTCTCAGTTGTAGATATAGAGTCAGATTGAGATGTTTATTTCCCTGAATTTGAAGAGGATTTTATCCTTACGAAGGAGGAGAAAATGGA
>JAVHOR010000007.1:0-5291 GCA_036170175.1 Patescibacteria group bacterium
CAAGAAACAAAAACCATACCTCATGCTTGAAGATGCCATAGAGCTCATTTCTATGATTGAAAAATATGAGATTCGCATAGAAACTTCTCACCTCATCGGAAATGAGAAAAATGCTGTGAATCTTATCACGACCCACAAAGCAAAATGATTGGAATGGGATCATGTCTATGTGCCCTTCCTCACAAAGAGAGAATATAAACTCGGAAAAATATCTGGATCCACACTTCCAAAAAATCTCCCGCTCGAAGCTGATAAGGATGATGATGCGGACATAGGACGACTCGTCTATACTGGATATACTCGAGCACGATCATCACTCACAGTGAGTTATTCGACTATGAGTATGGATGAGAGAGCAAATGAATCACTTTCTTGTATCGGATCTGAGAATCCAGAATGGAAACAAAGAGAGGGTATTACTCCTTTCACACTTTCTGAAACCCTTGAAGATGCAAGTCATTCTCTCTGGAGTCTTCCTTACGAGGACAGCGAAGAAGACTTTCTCAGAGATCGTATCGAAAAACAATTTATCATGAGTGCGACAGCGCTTCAGAATTTTCTCGATATCACCAGTGGCTGACCGACTCATTTTATCGCGAACAATATTCTCAGATTTCCATGAGCCAAGAATATTGCAGGCTCATATGGATCTGCAATGCATGCCGCTCTCGAGAATTTCTTCACAGACTACAAAAATAATAATTCCTATAAGAAAGAAATTCTCTTCACTTCTTTCGAAAAAAGTCTCAAAGACGAAGGATTCGAGAAATCTATCGAAAATACTTGGCTCGAAAAATGAAGAGAAAATCTCAATGCTCTCTATACTGAGCTCGTCGGAAAGTCCTATGGAGAACTCTCACTCGAGAAAGACTTCAGAACAGAATGAGGTGGAGTCTGGCTCTGAGATATTCAGCTCACTGGTAAGATCGATCGTATCGAGCGACTTGCTGACGATACGCTTATAATCACTGACTACAAAACAGGTGGTGGATTCGATAGCTTTGATGGGAAATGAGCCGAGTATGCAAAACTCAAACAGTGGAAGTATCGACTCCAACTCGCTTTTTATGCAATACTCTTCGAACTCTCACCTCGATATCGTATGTTTCCAAAGAAACAATTCGAACTCTTTTTCATAGAGAAGAATCATGATGAGAATAGATTCCACCGAGTAACAGAGTACATTCATGAGGGAGAAATCGAACGAACGAAGTCTCTCATCAGAGCAGCCACTGACTGCATTCGTACTCTCAAGTTTCCAGATATGAGCCAATATCCTCAGACGGTAGAGGGAATACGAATGTTCGAGAAAGATTTATTGAAATGACAAATATAATAATTCGTTTTTCTTGATAAGAAAAAGGTAATAAGCGAAGTTATATATGTTTATCTTGCTCAACAAAAGTATACAAGACTCGTGAAAAGAATTTATATTTTAGAAAGGATTTTCTTATCCTCAAAGGGTTACAAGATAGGAAACAGAAATCATTTTGCATTCATTCTATTATTTGCTAGAATAATAGACCATCAATTTAGAATCTCATTTATGAACATTCTAACTTTAGTGATTGTAACATATAGCCTCTTTTGGCTTCTTAGTATAAATTTTATTCTCAGACGACTTTTTGTTATTCGCAAACGTACAGTGAAACGAATATTAGATTTTGATAAAACATATATCCTCCCAACATATAATCATCCCTGGGTTTTTTCTGTGATATCTTGATTGTTATCATATATTTTATCTATTATGGTTATACTATATTTTCTTTCATAATATGAAACCAGCTTTTGCTTTCCTTCATCGGCATGGTATATTACTCTTTTTTATGACGGGAAAATACCTTTTCTTTTTATCCTTGATATTCGTCATAATATGGATATCTATAACATATAAAAACATCTTTCCATCTAATTTTAATAACTTTATTATACTTCCAATACTTATCGGAAGTATAAACTATCTTTTCTTTTGTATTATACTTGAGGGAATAAATTTCTATGGGAAAATAATACTCATCGGAAAACCAAGTATAATTATTATTCATACTTCTTTTATCCTTATCGATGATATAGAATTTATCAATATAAAAAGCATTCTCAAGCTTGATGTCGAAAGACATGGTCTTTTAGCGAATATCTTTAATTACTGAAATCTTGTCATAGAACAACGAAATGACGTAAGGAAGATTCACTATATTCCATTTCCTTATGTGATATATGATACCATCAAACAGCATATTCCAGCGGTAGTTATACCAACAGATTAAAGCCTAGTAAGTTTTTTCGATCTTTGCTGGAGAAACTTTACCGATTTATATTCCGAAACTTCCACCATATAACTCCCCAAAGTGCTCCGGCAGCATGCCCAACAAGACTAATGCCAGGAACAAGTCCAATACCAATATTGATTATGAGCATGATAAATATCTGCGACGTCATAGGATGCCTCTGTGTATAGAGATCAATCCAGAGATATGAAAGGAGTGCCATACAGAATCCGGATATTCCGATCGTCAGAGCAAGAGGAGCAAGGAAATAGAGTGCAAGAGCAATAAAGAGAGTTGTACAAATAAAAAAAGCTGTAAACCGATCACGACTCATACGACTTTCGACGAGAGGACCAGCAGTATAGAGAAAATAACTATTCATAAAAAGGTGAATAATATTTGCATGGATGAACTGAAAAAGTGTCACCTGGGTAACAATAGAAAATATATCTCACCCTAAGATATGAAAAACATGGAATCCATATATTCCCTGAAAAGTCGGAAATATAAATCCAATAAAAGATATAATTGCAGAAATTAATATAAGAAGGTGTGATGTATATTTTCTTGGATCAAGAAAGAAAGAAGGCATAAATGAAGATATTAAAAAAATCCCTATATTTCTAGAAGGATTTTATAGATTTTTTTCCGAAAAACAATTACTTTCTGAGATCGAGCTTACCGATGACTTCAGTATAGCGAACTTCGTCTTTCTTCTTGAGATAATCAAGAAGTTTTCGACGCTTTGCTACCATCATGACGATACCTCGACGTGAGTGGTTGTCTTGCTTATGAAGTTCAAGGTGAGACTTGAGATTCTCGATACGAGAAGTAAGAATAGCGACCTGAACTTCTGGAGAACCTGTATCGCCCTTATGTGTAGCGAACTTCTCCATGAGAGATTTTTTTTCTTTGTGATCCATAGTATGAAAGAAAGTATTTTGAGATAGAAATTGTCAGACCAGAAAATACACCAGTAAGACCTCCACAGTATATGGAAAGGCTCTGGAAAAGCAAATTAATTAGAGTACCTGCCTCAGTGCTGTAATATTGAATGCATAATCCATCATAGTCGAACCAAGAATACCGAGATAGCCAGAATACCCATCAATCTCTATTCGCTTCACAATCATCGTCGATGACTCAAGCTCAGGAATAATATTCTCTTCTCAGATAAATGCAGATACTCGAGGTCAGACATCAAGTCCATCCAAAAGGCTAATAAATTCATGCTTATTTTCGAGACATTTGATAATCTGATATTTCTCTTCTCCGAGAATACCCTTGTGCCGTTCGAGATAATTCGAAAGACCGAGATAATACGATGTCTCGAGTGCTGGAATGCACGCAAAAGTAATCTCACCAGTGATCTTCGTGAGACGAGCAACAAGACTATAAAGTGTATCATCAATACGGTTATTTTCGAGCCTTTTTCTGTGAAGTTCCTCTGCTTCGAGGAATACCTGAGGCATCGTCTCCATAAGATAATCGACAAATACACGAAGTCCTCTGGAAGTCGGAAGACGTCCAGCCGAATTGTATGGCTGAAAGAGAAGACCCATCTTCTCAAGACTCATCATATCATTGCGAACTGTGGCTGATGAGACCTGGAGATCATGCTTCTCAAGAAGAGATTTTGATCCAGTGATCTCACCAGTTTTTATATACTCTTCGATAATGTGCTTGAGAATCTGAATCTGTCTCAATTGGATTTTTCGCATATTCGAATATCTTTATTTTTTAGCCATTGGCTTGATGAGTTTTTTTACCTTCATAGATACTCCATGATGTCCCATGATTTCTACCTTATCGCCCGCACTCACTTGATTATCTGATTCGATAAGATATTCGACTCCATCGAGAGAAATCTTTAGATCTGTTCCTATTTTTTTCACACTTCGAGTAAGACCTATGTATTGATCCATTCCTTGTGGCATATCAGGAGTATGTGATACAAGATATTTTGGAAGCAGGAATGCAAACACAGCACTCGAGAAGACAAAAATCACCGCATGAAGAATCTGAAATACTGTATCTCCAGAAAAATAAATATGAAGGGCGACGATACAGCTCGCAAGTGCAAGAGAAAGTCCATAAAAAGTAGCCGTCAGAAGCTCGAGAATGACAAATCCGATAGCAAGACCAATCCAAAAAAGAAGAATAGAAGACATGGATAAATAATGGTTAATTGATAATTGTTAATTTTTTGATTTGGAAGTCTTTAAAATAACACAGAGTAATTTTATAACTTCTAGAATATCACTCTCAAGAGACTGATATTCCGCTTCTGATATATAATCAGTATCTTTTAATAGCTCAAGCCAATATAATGTTTCATCAGCTTCTTTTTGTGATATACTAAGTTTATGGATAAAATCAGCATTGCTCTGAGCATTTTGTGCTTCTCGAATATTTGCTCAAATAGAGGTACCACTTCGGATAATTTGTTTTGAAAGAATATATTCCTTCTTATTTTCCATAAGAAAGTTTCCAAGACGAACGCTCCGAATGGCAAATGCATAACTTTTTTCTTTAACTGGATTTGGTTTCATAATTTATAATTTGCCATTAACAATTAAGAATTCTTCCCAAAAATCTTCGAAACTCCTGCAAGAATATCTGAGTCGAGAATATATTTTGTATTTTGTCCGAGAGCATTTTCTATGACTTTGAGTTGTTCTTTTGTGATAGCAGCTCATTTGAAGAATGAGACCGCAGCATTTGCTTCGAGTTCGAGGGATTTTGCTTTTGCTTCTGCAACAGCGACCATAGCACTTGCCTCACCTTGAGCCCTCAGAAGTTGGGACTCTTTTGCGCCTTCTGACTGGAGAATCTGAGACTGCTTGTCTCCTTCACTCTTGGTAATAAGTGACTGTTTGTATGCTTCTGCTTCGAGGATGACAGCACGCTTCTCTCGCTCTGCTTTCATCTGCTTGCTCATGGCATTCTGTATATCCTCTGGTGGATCGAGACGCTTGATCTCGACACGGAGAACCTCGATTCCCCACTTCCCCGTCTCAC
>JAVHOR010000008.1:0-5024 GCA_036170175.1 Patescibacteria group bacterium
CATATTCACACAAATTTTGCAAATTATAGAGTGGTTTTTCCGAGGAATTATAGATATTTATCCTGATTTATCAAATAATTCGTATTATTCTATAGGAGTCAAGAGACGAATTCTGAAGTGTTGCGTTTTTATTGCAATTTTTACAACAACCTCCATACATCATCATGTTGCGTTCTTGCATAAAAATGTTGCGTTCTTGCATAAAAAACTATAATAATCGCAACATTATATAGATAATATGACAAAATCGCAACAAAGAATACACCTCTTTCTCATAAAAGAACCAGGGAAAATATGGACCACCGAAGAACTTGCAGGAACTCTCTCTATTGATAGGACCAATGTCTATAGAAATATGGAGAAATTGATAACTCTCGGGAAGGTAGAGAGGATAATGAAGGGTCAATATCGAGCCCTTATTGATCCAATTTCCTATATACAGATTCCTTTTTTCGAACGAAAGCCAGTATCATATAATCCTGATTTTCTTAGATCATATATTCCAAATACCTCTGGGTTTCTCGGAACATATAGAGAAATTCTCGATGAGGCAGTACGAGGTACTGAGCCGATGGCGACACTCGACTACATGAAAAACAGGCGGGCTATCGAGAATCTTCTCATTGATCTCTCCTATACATCGAGTCATATGGAATGAAATACTTACTCCTATCTTGATACTGAGGTTCTCATCAAGTACAATGAAGAGGCAGTAGGAAAGAAAAAAGAAGAAACACAGATGATCCTCAACCATAAGAACGCTATTGAATATATTATTCAGAGGAAAAATCAGTTTCATCTCACCAAACAAGAATTCTGTGAACTCCATACACTTCTTGGAAAAGGGCTTATTCATGATACATATCTTGGATTATTTCGAACGACACCAGTCCAGATTGGTGGTTCACGATATTCACCACCAGATATTCCATCACTTATTGAATGAGAATATTCTCTCTTTCTCGAAAAACTCAGAATTATAGAGAATCCTTTCGAACAGAGTCTTTTTATCCTTGTATTTATTCCTTATTTTCAAGCGTTTATCGATATCAATAAGCGAACGAGTCGCCTCGGAGCCAATATACCACTGATTGCTCATGGACTTCCACCGATATCTCTTCTTCAGATTAAAGAACGTGACTATATCGATGCTATCCTCGCAATTTATGAGCTCAATGATCCAAGTCTAATGGCTCATGTTTTCGCTGAGAACTATATTCTCAATATGAAGAGGTATATGTAAAAAGAGGATGAGGATATAGGATGGAGGAAATAGAAGGAAAATGTAGAAGATAGAATTTCCTGTTGACATATGCTATATTTTGTAATCAAATACAAATTTTGATTTGCTTTTTTTCTTTTCTCTGTATACTTGGGCCCGCGAAAGGCTACAGATACACACACAGACATACATTTGTATATTTTTTATAAAAATAGTATACCTTTGTGTAATTGTATCTGTGACTGTTTGTTATTAAATCTTTTTTATGAAATACCGCAATATTGCTATTATCGCCCATGTCGACCATGGAAAGACTACTCTCGTCGATGCACTCCTCAAACAATCAGGAACATTCGCTGCGCACGAGCATATTGATGTCTGTGTCATGGACTCCAATGACCAAGAAAAAGAGCGTGGCATCACGATCTATGCGAAGAATACTGCCGTTATGTACAAGGATGTGAAGATCAATATTGTCGATACTCCAGGACATGCGGACTTCGGATCTGAAGTCGAGCGCGTTCTTCGAATGGTAGACTCAGTCTGTCTCGTCGTCGATGCGTATGAAGGTCCTATGCCTCAGACAAAATTTGTTCTCAAAAAAGCACTCGAACTTGGACTCAAACCTATTATCGTCATCAACAAGATCGACAAGCCGACAGCTCAGCCAGAAGCGGTTGTCGATATGCTTTTTGATCTCTTCATCCAGCTCGGAGCGACAGATGAGCAGCTCGATATTACTGATGGTCGTATCGTCTATGCGATCGCTCGTGAGGGTATCGCTATTCGACACATGACCGATGAGAGAAAAGATATTCATCCTCTTTTTGATACCATTCTTGAGCAAGTGGCTGCGTCTGAGAATGACACAACAAAACCATTCAAGATGCAGATTGCTAATCTCGGATATGATAACTATGTCGGGCGTATGGGTATCGGTCGCGTCTACGAAGGAAAAGTAAAAGTAGGGCAGACTGTCACAATCGTCGGAAATGATGGGGCTCGCAGAACGGGAAAAATATCAAAAATCTATACATCTCTCGGACTTCGTAAGATCGAGGTCGATGAAGGAGAGGCTGGAGACATCATCACGATCGCAGGTATTCCTGACATTTATGTCGGTGAGACGGTATCGAGTGATCCAAATATTCCATCAATGCCAGCAATCACTGTCGATGAGCCAACCCTCAAGATGGAATTCATGGTCAACGATTCTCCATTTGCTGGAAAAGAAGGGAAATATGTGACATCACGACAGATTCGAGAACGACTTGAGAAAGAAATGGAAATGAATGTCGGACTCAAGATCGATTTCTGAGGAGTAGAGGGAAATTCTTATACAGTATCAGGTCGTGGAGAACTCCATCTTTCTGTGCTCGTCGAGACTATGCGTCGAGAAGGATTCGAACTTCAGGTCGGATGTCCTCAGGTCATCTTTCACGAAGTGGCTGGAAAGCGAAAAGAACCTATTGAAAATGTTGTCATGTGGGTACCAGAGACTACGAGTGGTGCTGTCTTTGAAATGCTCGGAAAGCGCAAAGGAATCTGTAAAAATATGAATACAGTAAATGGTGTGACCAATATGGAATTCGAAGTACCAACTCGTGGTCTTCTTGGATTCCGTTCACGATTTGTCATCGAGACAAAAGGTGAAGGTATTATTTACTCAAGCTTTTCTCATTATGACGATTTCCGTGGTGCTATAGAGAAGCGTGATGTTGGGTCTATGATCTCAGGAACTCCAGGAGCTGCTATGGCATATTCTCTCTGGAAGCTCGAAGAACGTGGCCCAATTCTGATTGATCCGACGACAGAGCTCTATGAAGGAATGATCATTGGTGAACATTTGAAATGAGGAGATCTCGTAGTTAATGCGACGAAAAATAAGCAACTCACAAATATGCGAGCATCAGGAACTGATGAGGCGATTCGTCTCACTCCGATCCGAAAGATGACTCTTGAAGACTGTCTTGACTATATTGCTGATGATGAACTCGTCGAAGTCACACCTCACTCTCTTCGTCTTCGAAAGAAGTGGCTCACAGAGGGTGAACGAAAGAAAAGTGGGAAGTAAAATTTGACTTCTTTCCCATTTCCTATAGAATCCGCGCATAAATTTTATTATTCTATCTTCCTCATTCTATGATCTGCTATTCCGTCCGTAAAGAAAGTGAGTCGAATGAAAAGCTTCTTATGCGCTACAAGAAGGCATTTTTCCAGACTCGCACAGCGAACAAACTCAAGAATTCCCAGAATCATACCCGTGATCTTTCGAAAAGAAAAATCCGTGAACAAGCTATTATACGTGAGTATTATAGAGCTGCAGGAAATAAGATATCCTAAGTTGACTCATTTTTGTATTCAAAATCCTCCAATCACTTGGAGGGTTTTTTACTTTTTCTCACATTCGACTTTCTCGATGACATTGTCATCAGTTTCTGTCACTCGAAAATAGAGCTTTCCGAGAGGTCCAGTAAATACTGTCTCGATTCCTACAGCAGGAAAGTCTTCCTTTTCTGCCATAATCATATAGGAGAGGGGTTCACCGATATATTCAGGAGGGATTCCATAGTCATCTGCATGGATATCATATTCCTCGAGAATATCTTCAATGAGTACTGTTCCGACAGCTTCGATTATCCCATTTTTTCCTCGTCTCATATAAATTTCTTCCCGATCTTTCTCATCCTTTATATCACCGAATACTTCTTCGAGAACATCTTCCATCGTCACTACTCCTGCAGTTCCTCCATGTTCATCGAGAACGAGTGCGATATGATGACGAGATTTCTGGAACTTTTCGAAGAGATCATCGAGCGGTTGTGTGAGTGGAACTTTCATGATTTTCTCAAGATTAAGATCAGCGAGTTTTGATTTTCCATGGCCTTCTTGCTGGAGCTTGAATGCTTCACGAAATGTTATAACATAATCAATATCATCAGTCGATTTGCCATAGATAGGAATTCGTGAGTGTGACGATCCCATTAAGAATACACAGGCCTCATCAATAGTCATACAGAGAGAAAGAAACTCAACATTAACTCGTGCAGTCATTGCTGATTCAGCAGTTGTCTCACCAAGAGAGAGGAGATTCTTTATCTGTCGGCGTTCATCAGCCTCGACAGCTCATCATTTATGTGACATATCGATAAAGGCATCGAATTCCTCGTCACTCACTTTTTTTGTATGCAATTCGAGAGGTTTCCCAGAAATAAAAGATATAAATTTCATAAAACCCTCGACGCACCAAGAAATCGGACGAAAAAAAAGAAATATGCTTCTATAAAGTGGAGCCACAAGAAGAGCAATATTTTCCGGTATAGTAATACCGACAATTTTTGGCCCGATTTCTCCAAGAAAAAGTATAAGAAGACTTGACATCACTTCAATAAGTGCAATCACTTGTTCATGTGGATAGAGAGAATCTTCAGCAAGTCTTATAGCAAGAAAAGTCGCTACAGAAGATGCTCATATGGTTACAAGTGTTGTGCCAATAAGATTGGTCACAAGGAGTGCTTCTCCTTTTTTCCGAAGAATTGCCAGAGATTTTGCTCCCACGCGCTTCTGCTTGATAAAAGCCTGAATCTTGTATTCACTTACTGATAAAAGTGGGAACTCAGTTCCAGCAAAGAATGCTAACAATGCAAGAAGAAGAAGAAATCAAAGGACTAATGGTATAGGATCCATCAGGGGTATGTGTCCTAATGGAACTGAAGGTATGGAATCCAAGGAGAAAATAGTTAAAATAGGGAGGAGTTAATGAGAGTATATCAGATAACGAGCAAAAAATCAAAATATGGAT
>JAVHOR010000009.1:0-1163 GCA_036170175.1 Patescibacteria group bacterium
TATTCTCAGAAATTCCTCTTTTTCTACTCTTACTCCATCATTCTTGAAGAACTTCAAAAATCATGAAAGGAAAATATATCTCTCTGGTAAAAGTGGCCGAAGGACTTCGATACTCCAGAGTCATTCGATCGATGTATTCATAAATTCTGATGCTGTCTTTATTGATTTTGTACGAGCGAGATAGAGTCAGAATCCGTGATTGCGACTCTCGGTACTACTACAAGTCGTGAAGAGATCACCAATACCTGCATAAAGTGTAGTAATATCGAATTCTGTATGAAATTCTTCTCTCGCAAGAGCTCGAATATCCGTACACATTTTCGCGATAAATACTCACTTAAGATTCTCACCAAGTCCGAATCCATCAATCATTCCAATTCCAATGGCGATGATATTCTTCATAATTCCCATGAGTTCAATACTCCTTTTTTCTGAAGAATATTCAAGGAAAAAATTCGGAGTTTCGAGAACCTTTTGGATAATGTCAAAATATTCTCTATCACCTGAGAGTGTTGCCCCTGTCGGAAGTCAGAGAAGCATCTCGCTCGCGAGATTCGGTCATGAGAGAACAAGCGCGGAATCACCGAAAATATGTGAAGGAAAAATATTTTCAAGAAAATCAGCATGAATAAATGCTTTTGTCGTACTTATAATTGGCTTTCCTGTAGCCTTCCTCATAATCTCACTTCACACATTCTCAAGCCCTGAAGCATTGAGTGTAGAAATATATATATCAGCATTCGGAAGCTCGGCTATCGATGTACCAAGCCGAAAAGACCAAGAAATAACGGTATGCCTATTCTTTTCTGCAAGCGATGAGAGAACATGGCCAAATTGTCATGTTCAGAAAATAATAATATCCATACAATAAAAGTTATGGATATGAGTATATTGGTTTTCCTTTCTTTACAATCAAAAAAGCCCAGATTTTACAAAGTTTGTTCTTTTTTCTCCCCACCTGGTAATTTTACCCGCTCAAATACATCAACTCCATAGATAAATATCGAGTTTTTCTTCCCATTCAGCGTCACTTCACCAAGATCATGAAATGAGAAAGATTCCCTGTTCACCAAGACATCATATGTGTTCTTGGTAATAAGAATATGGTGAGGATTATCGCGTGTGAATATTGCCTCTCGTGTTGAGTCACTCACACGCGATAA
>JAVHOR010000010.1:0-1161 GCA_036170175.1 Patescibacteria group bacterium
GAAGAGTACTGAAGAAGTGCGAGAGAGGGAGAAGGCTTGCAGAAGATATTTCATATGGAAAAAAGGAATAAGGAGAAGGGTCTTATTTCTAGGAGATTTTATGTGTGGAAGTATATTGCTTCTTATAGGAATGTAAAGGGAATTTTAAATTGACAGGGAATTTCGTAGGAATGTTATGCTATTTATTCGAATAAATATGATAAGAGTTTTGGATTCTAAAAAATCCACCTAATTGATGGATTTTTGATTTTTCGGTGGTGGGCGATATAGGATTCGAACCTATGACCCTCTGCGTGTAAAACAGATGCTCTAACCAGCTGAGCTAATCGCCCGAAAATAAGAAAGGAAATGGTGGATCATACTAGACTCGAACTAGTGACCTCTTGGATGTCGACCAAGTGCTCTAACCAGCTGAGCTAATGATCCAAATGGTGCCCGGGGGGGGAATTGAACCCACGACCTTAAGCTTAGAAGGCTTCTGCTCTTCCACTGAGCTACCCGGGCTAATATTAAGGTAGTATCGTTTGGAATCCCCCGACTGGAAAACTTCTCATACTGTATCTATTTGTAAAAATAAGCAAGTGAGAATAGAGATCTCTCTTGCTTATTGTACGAGAATTTCTCATCAACATCTTGGCATGTATCTACTCTCCCACGTGAAGCCACGAAGTACCATCGACGTAGTGGAGCTTAACTTCTGTGTTCGGAATGGGAACAGGTGTACCCTCCACGCTATACACACCAAGATGCTAACGAGAAATTCAAGATTGTATGATGTATTTCTCGACTCATAAATAAACGTGTAATCAAAAATAATTTTTATAAAGATTCATTGCAATAAATAATTCTATCTCCAACAAATGATCAAGCTCCCATTCATACCAACGAACATTATATTCGAGTAAGAACAAAAAGCATGCATAAATATCGTTCGTGCTATTAGTATTGCTCGGCTGAATGTATTTCTACACGTACACCTGCAACCTATCAACCTCGTCATCTACGAGGAGTCTTTAGTTCCTTACGGAAGGGATACCTAATCTTGAAGCGTACTTCGCGCTTAGATGCTTTCAGCGCTTATTACAACCGTATATAGCTACCCAGCGATGCCACTGGCGTGACAACTGGTGCACTAGAGATACGTTCACTTCGGTCCTCTCG
>JAVHOR010000011.1:0-4998 GCA_036170175.1 Patescibacteria group bacterium
CTTCTCTACAGTTGAGACAAGCGTGTTTCGCTCATCTTCCGTAAGGACAGGATTCAAGATCATCATGAGTTCATATTTTCTCATAAAATCCTATGGGTTAGCATCTTATGACAAAAGTCATAAGAAGGATATAAAAATGCATTTTTAGGAAATGCTTGCGGATTATATGAAAAGAGGTGGTGAATGCAAGGGAAAATGTAGGAATAATTATAAAAAAATACTGAAACCATTGTTTTCATTTCACCAAAGTGAGATGACAGGGTCTAAAACTTTTTCCAATGCAAAATATCTATTCTGCAAGTGAAAGAATTTGCCAGAAAAAAAAGTATCTGATAGGATGTATCTTAGTAGTCTAGATGTCTAGCAATCTGGTCACCTCGTCAGAACAAAAAAGTTTATTCACTTCTCACCTAGTCTACTAACGCACTGGTCTACTAGCATACTTCTCTTCTATGCCTCGCCCACACAAAACTTCTCCTCGCCTTCGAGAACTCTTCTGAACTATGAATGATCATGAGATCAGTAGGACTCTTATCAAGAAACTTCTCCAATATAATATGCAATATGAAGAGATTACTAAGGTCATCCTCTCTCATACAGAGCGAGCATTTCTCGATGCACGTCTCATCACTCTCGAGGAATATTATCAAGAACTTCAATCAACAAAAACAAGTGAGATCACAGCATTTCTCGAGAATCTTCCATCACTACGATCAGAAGAACTCGTCATATAAAAAATTCCCTCGATATTCTCGAGGGAATTTTTATTTATAATTCAAAATCCTTACTTCACGTCCTTGAATGTATGCATGACATGCTTGCGGAGTTTCTTATCATACTTCATGAGTTTGAGTTTTTCTCCTGTCGGAAGATTTTTTTTATTTACTGCATAGACATAATTCTGAAGTCCGCTCTCAGAGCGACCTGCTTGGAATGTTGCTTTTCCTTTTGCCATATAGTTTAGATTTAATGTGCCAGTCACTGCGAGGCACGAAGCAGTCCATGCTCTGTTGTTTCAAGAATTCTGAAACCTGGATCGCTTCATCACTTCGCGATGACAGAAACCATGTGAATGAGTGAATAATATAGAAATTTTGAAATTTGCAAGTTTTTCTCTTGTTATTTTTGCTTTTTCATAGATTTTCTATATAGTTCATCGGCTTTGGTGCTTCGTTTTACTAAGACCAGAAATCTAAAACCTAAACTCTAGAAAAATGTTTATCGATGAAGTAAAACTCGGATGTCGTGCTGGAAAATGAGGTGACGGTATTGTCTCATGGAGAAAAGAAAAATACATTCCAAAATGAGGACCATATGGTGGAGATGGCGGAAAATGAGGAAATATCATCCTTCGTACGACGACCCATGAGACAACACTTGTGAAGTATCGTCATCTGACTTCCATCAAAGCCGACGATGGAGAAAAGTGAGGAAACCAAGAAATGCATGGAGCAAATGCAAAAGATACTATTCTCGAAGTGCCTGTCGGAACACTCGTGACCGATACAGAAGATGGAAGTCTTATCTGTGATCTCGCAAAACCAGGAGAAGAATTTATTCTCTGTGAGTGAGGACGTGGTGGATTCGGGAATGCACACTTCCCTTCCAGTACGCGTCAAGCTCCGAATTTTGCCGAACTCGGAGATGTCGGGGGTTTCTGTGATATCAAGCTCGAACTCAAGCTCGTCGCTGATGTCGGACTCGTCTGACTTCCAAATGCTGGAAAGTCGACCGTCATCCAGTCAATCACGAATGTAAAACCAAAAATTGCAGCCTACGCATTCACGACACTCACTCCAAATCTCGGTGTCATGGAATGGAAAGGACGATCGCTCGTGATCGAAGATGTTCCAGGACTTATCGAATGAGCAAGTGAGGGGAAAGGTCTCTGATTCCAATTTCTGAAGCATATTGATCGATGTCGTCTCATCATCCATCTCATTGATGCAAGTGTAGGAGAGGAAGAAATGATCACAAGCTACCGCACAATCAGAAAAGAGCTCGAAAGCTGGAATAAAAAAATGGCAGAAAAAGAAGAACTCATCATATTCTCGAAGGCTGATATTATCGATCCTGAAATGCTCGAAGAGATGAAGAAAGCCTTCGAAAAGGCAACAAAGAAGAAGGTCGCTCTCACAATATCAGCTGGAGCATATATCCGTACTGACGAACTCAAAGATCTTCTCATTACCATAATTCCAGAAGATAAGACAGAAGTAGAAGAAATACAAGAGTGAGAAGATGGTATGCTTCTCGAATGAGAGAATACTCAGGACAGTACAATGAAAGTCTACGATCTCAAGAGACAAAAAGATCCAAAACGATGTCACATCGTAAAACGTGCTGATGGTGACTATGATGTCACTGGAGAACGTATGGAAGAAATCGCGAGAATGACCGATCTTCGCTATGTAGATGGAGTAAATCGTGTCTACAATGTCATGGAAAAACTCGGAGTCATTCGCAAAGTCAAGGCAATGGTCACGAGTGAAATCATGGAAGGACAGACAGGATTTTTCGAAGGAGAAGATGATATTCTTTCTCCAAGCGTTTGGATCAGTGGCAAGAAATTTTCTCTCGAGAATATCATATTTATGAAAACAGAAAGAGAGTAATTCCCCTAATTTTTCTATGTCTGAAAATAGTACAAATAATACATGAGGATATTCTTCACTTTCTTGGGGAAGGATAATTTTCTATTTTTTGCTCATTTTTTATTCACTCCAGTTTTTCACTTTTGGAATCAATACCGAAGTGATGAATGCTTTTATACATGGCCCAAACCTTATATTCCACGAAGCTGGGCATGTACTATTTATGCCTTTTTGAGAATTTCTCTCTATTCTCTGATGAAGTCTTTTTCAGATTCTCCTTCCCTTTTTTCTCACCTATATATTCCTCGTTCGGGAAGATAATCCCTTTGCCGCAAGCGTGACACTCTGGTGGCTTGGACAGAATCTGACTGATATCGCACTCTATATTTCCGATGCATGAGCCCGTTCGCTTCCACTTATCTGAGGAATGAGTGAAGATGCACATGACTGGTGAAATCTTCTCGATATGATGAATCTGACAAAATATGATTTTGCGCTTGGAATTACGACACACTACATAGGCATGATAGTGATGATTCTTGCCTTTCTCTGGGGCGGATACATATTATTTTCTGGAAATACTGTATCAAAAGACTTCTCGTAGAATGATCATCTTGGGATTCAAAATCTCTCTTATACCAAAAACTCCTCCTCAAGCATCCCCTCAATCACTCCCATAAACTCTCGCCCGACAGCAAGAATATCTCGCCCTTCGAGGGAGCGATAGTGCTGTCACCTGAGATAGATCTGGAGTTGTGGTGCTTCGGCATCCCCTGGTATAAATATCCCAATATCCGCGTGCTTGGCTTCACCGATACCATTTACGATACACCCCATGACGGCAATATGGAGATTCTCGAATCCTTTGTATTTTCTCATCCATTCTGGCATCTTGTCTCGGATACGCTCATTCACATATTTTGCGAGAATCTGGAACTTATCTGAGCTCGTACGACCACATCCAGGACAACTCACCACCTGCGGAACAAACGCCCGAAACCCCATCGACTGGAGAATCTCACGACAGATCTGCACCTCGAGGGTTCTTGGAGCTCCTGGCTCAGGCGTGAGAGAGACACGGATAGTATCACCGATTCCTTGCTCAAGAAGTATCGAGAGTGCGGCACTGGATGAGACAATTCACTTCGTCCCTGTTCCTGCCTCTGTAAGTCCGAGATGAAGTGGATATTTACATCATAGAGCTATCGATTCATATGCGGTGATCATGGATTGGAGATCAGACATTTTTACTGAGATAATAATCTTATCTTTCCCGAGTCACCATTCGACTGCTTTTTCTGCAGAGAGGATTCCCGACTCTACCATTGTGGCGATATAGACATCGTTTGCTGAGCGAGGATTTGAAAGCTGTGCATTGGCTTCGATATTCACATCAAGGAGCTCTTGATCGAGTGATCCACCATTCACACCGATTCGTACAGGTTTATTATATTTAATAGCACATTCGATAATTCTCTTGTAGTTGTCATCATGCCGATCTCATTTCCCGACATTTCCAGGATTAATGCGATATTTTGCAATAGAAAGTGCCATGTCGGGATATTTCTCGAGAAGGATATGACCATTGTAGTGAAAGTCTCCAACAATCGGTGTATTATATCATTTCTCGCGAAGTCGTGCGACAATCTCTGGGGTTGCTATTGCTGCAGCTTCGGTATCGATCGTAATACGAACGATCTCAGAACCAGCATCAGCAAGCTCAATAATCTGTGCGAGTGTAGCGTCAATATCACGAGTCGGAGTATTGGTCATCGACTGGATGACGATCGGGTGATCAGAACCGAATGGTACATGACCGACCATGACAGTATGGGTACTACGACGTAGAGAAAGCATATTTTGGAAAAAATTTTCGTAAGTGTAATCAATTCTCTAAAAAATCGAAATTAAAAATCTAGTCTTTTCGAGTTTTTATTATCATCCTTGGAAATTCCACGACTGCTGTATATATTCGCCTCCATCTTTTTCTTGGCTCAAGGATAAGTCGATAGAGCCACTCCATTCCAAGCTTTTGGAAAAATATTGGCGCCCTCTTCTGAAGTCCAAGAAGAAAATCGACTGATGCACCGACACCAAGCCCGACCACTTCTTGCGAATCAGAAATATATTTCCAGATATCAATAAGTATCTCTTCTTGAGTCTTCATTCCGAGGCATGAGAAGATGTATGAAATATGTTGAAGTTCGATAAAATGAGCCATGCCATCACTTGCCATGTCTCACTGAAATATCACTTGTACCGTAATTCCTGGATATTTCTCTTCGAGAATTCATTTGAGATTTTTTTGAAGAGAAGTTTTCTTCGAATCAAAATCACTTTTAATTTCCTCTACACGCCGATCAAGAATGAGAATATGTTTCTTATTCTGTGCAGCATACTCGAT
>JAVHOR010000012.1:0-1155 GCA_036170175.1 Patescibacteria group bacterium
AAGGGAAAGTCGTCATTTTGATGATTAGAAAATCCCTATCGAAAGATGGGGATTTTTTCTTCATATTGCCTTTCCTTCCATATTTCCTATAATCCACTCCATGCAACCAAAAATTATAAAAGTCTGTACAGGAAAATCCTGCAGTGAGCGATTTTCGAATTTTATCATGACACGACTTGAGTGAGATAAGGTTTTCTATTCGTATCCAGAAGAGCTTACTTTCGAGACATGTCTCTGTCAAGGTCGATGCAAAGAATGACCAACTGTCGTCTATGACAATGATGTCCAAGTCGGACAGAATCCTGTGAAAGCCTCAGAAATCCTCAGAAGAAAAGTAGCTGAATGGAAAAGTAAAAAATAAGCTCTTCTTAACTTTTCGATCCTATGAAACATATACTCCTGAGAGGAATAAAGTATGGCATCGTACTTGCTGGTATCTCACTTCTTGTGGTTGGCTTATTATACCTTCCTACAGGAATTTCTTATCCGATTTTTGATAACCTCGGTCCTTTAGGGGATTGTATCCTGTGATACTGAGCTATTCTTATTTATCTACCTTCATTAATTGCTAGTTTTGCTGGATTTCGTTCTTTTTCTGATGGCGGACCATTTGCATTTGTAGAAGAACCTCTATGAGAAGTAATCTGAATACTCGGAGTTCTATTTTTATTTATAATTATAGGTACCATCTTTTCTTTTTTTGTAGCCTGAATAGAGAAAATTTTTTCAAAAAAAACGCCATAGCTTTATGCCTTTTTCTATTTTTACCGCTTATCCTCGTGGCTACTGTGCTGGAGTTCACCGAGCCGTCGGCATGCTCATGGAGATTGTCGCGACTTATCCTGCACCGATCTATGTGAATCATGAGATTATTCATAATACTTTTGTCGTGAAGATGTTCGAGAGAAAGTGAGTTGTATTCGAACCTGATTTGGAAAAAATTCCAGAGTGAAGCCTTGTCGTGATATCTGCTCATGGTACGGGACCGACGTATTTCTCTCAGCTAAGATCTCGAAAAATGCGCTGGATCGATGCGACCTGTCCGCTCGTCGAAAAGGTTCATCGCGAGGCTCGGGATTTTATTTCGAAATGATACCATATTCTCTATATTGGAAAGGCCGGACATCAGGAAGCAGTAGGAGTGATAGATGAGGG
>JAVHOR010000013.1:0-4905 GCA_036170175.1 Patescibacteria group bacterium
TTGAAACTCCTTTCGAAAGTGTTGTGAATTTACTATCAACTGTGATTCCATCATTACGTGAAAATATCTCACTAATACACGTTCAGCTGGAAAATATATCTCATCCAGATCAAGCTGTCGTAGGGAAAGTATCTGCCGACTGCTTATAAGTAGTAAATACACTTGCATATGATTGTACTTGTGTGAGTCGTCCTGCGTCTCGAGATCGCTGGTAGTATGGTGTAGTACCTATATAGACTGCAGCAGCGAGAAGTGCTATAATAAAAACAACTGTCATGATTTCCATGATAGTGAAACCTTTTTTATTCGAAAGCATAGTGGAGATATAAAAAATATGTTTATAGTATATTTAATACTACAGAAAATGGAAATAAAAAATCCTCTCAAATTTGAGAGGATTTTTAGTGTTCTGAGTAAAACTAGTTAGTAAGAACATATCCTGAACCAGAACCTCGAGTAAATGTTGGAACTGATAAAAATATAAAGTTTCGGTAAGAGTCCAAACCACCCAACACTGTACCTCCTGTATTTCATCCATTCTCATTTTCGAAAGTAGCTGTAACAGCATACGAGTTTGTAGCATTAACTGTTCCTGAACCATAACCATATTGACCATTTGTTCCACAACCATGATCTCTAGCTGTACCAATAGTACCTTGAGGATCGACTGGAACACCCTTTGGCATATAGTTAGCTGTAAGTCCTACATTAGCACCAGTACCAACACATCCAAGTGTATTAGCATCTGGATATCTTTCCCTGTCAGCATAGAATGCTCCGATAGCTGAAGTAATATCCTTAAGATTGGAAATACGAGCAGTATCACGAGAACGCTTGAGATAAGAAGTCATTGATGGGAAGAGGGCCGCAGCAAGAATACCGATGATCGCGATAACGATCATGAGCTCGACGAGTGTAAAACCACGAGAAGTGAGTTTCATAAGAAAGAAAGAAAAGAAATAAACGGACGAGAGGCAGTATATGGGTTTTCGCTGGTAAGAAAAGGGAAAGAATAAAGACATTTATTCTAAAATACGAGAAAATATTGTATTCACATATCTTCATGCCAGGAAAAATAAAGAGGAATTTTAAAAGAACATTCTGTCAATACTCACACTATTCCTCATTATAGAGAGGAATATGCCCCATAGTGTATAGAAAGTATCATCTGATATGAGTAATATAATATTTTTCTCTGTAAAAAAAGAGTAAAAATTTATATTTTCTCGAAAATACTCAGATTTACCTCATCTAAAGGGCTCATACCATATATTCATCACAGAGAATATATCCTCTTTTTTTATAATATTCACGAACTCCCACCCCAGCAATAACTGCTATTTTTTCTATGGTTGGATATTTCTCACGTACGATATTTTCTGCTACTTGCATGAGGTTTTTCCCAAATCCCATATGCTGTCCTGTACCATCCGCATGGACACCAAAATTCAGCTGATCTCAGAATACATGAACCTCGCGAACAAGGGCAGCATGATCAAGAACAGGAATAAAGTGAGTCTCAAAGCTAAAATATTGTGATGGAATACGGAGACGAAGGAGCGCAAATATCGTACGATCGATAGGATCTATATACTGGAGGAAGTATTCGTGTCCTCATGATGCCTCATAGAAATGAGTCTCAAGAAGAGCATTCTTTGGATTATTTCATTTTGCTCGAATTTCACGCGCGGAAATGTCATGTCTTTTGATTCATTTCTCCTTCATACGAATCTCTGTGAGTTGACGAAGATTCGCGAGCTTGGATCCTGCGAGAATCTCTGAGGCTGGAATATCGCGGTACATACGATTGAGTCTGAGATATTCTGGAAGCATTCACTGAATATCAGCCATGAGATCAATAAGATCCTCATCACCATATGGAGTAAATCCTCAATTTCTCCAAATACTTTCAAGCTCAGAATGTGGTGTGACGACCATCGGATATATCTTCATCTCATCAGGACGAAAAAGCGGATCATCAAATACACGAGCCATACTTTCTCTATCGGTCTCTGGTGTGGCTCAAAGGAGTCCTGGCATGATATGTGCGACGACCTTAAATCCTGCATCCTTGAGAAGTCTTGTCGCCTCTATAGATTCTTTGTTTCCATGACCTCGCTTATTCAGTTCATTGATCGAGTCTATCGTCGTCTGGTAGCCAATCTCGACTCTCGTGACTCCATATCTTCGAAGGGCAATAATCTCTTCTCGAGTGATCCAATCAGGCCGTGTCTCGATAGCAATACCGATCACACGAGACGCTGCAGTCTCATTTCTTTTTTTTGCTTCATCGAGAGATTTCGACGCCTTCATCGTATATCATTTTTCTATCTTGAATCGAGCAAAAACATCTTCTCCTCATTCAGCTGACTGAAGAAACGGACGAAGATCAGCATAGGTCGTATGTGCATCATAGATAGCCTTCATAAACTCTTCTTTGTATTCTTCTGGATAGACACTCCATGTCCCTCAGATGACACGAATATCACACTTTGCAATGGCATTTCCTGTAATCTCGAGTGAACGCAAACGATTCTGTACCTGACCCACCGGATCAAAAGCGTTCATCTCAGCACGCTGAACTGCCGGTTCTCCTGTGATATAACTCTTGGGAAGTCATTCATATGTTGGGCAGAACACACACTTCCCTGGACATCCCCAGAACTTCGTCAAAAGTGAAATAACTGATACCCCGGAAAGTGAACGAACTGAACGCTTGCGAAGTACTTTCCAGACTCGCATATCTTCCTGATAGAGTCATGCTGCAATATGGAATCTATACCGCTCGATAAGACTAATAGATGAAACCCCTCCAGGATCACCATGAAGGGTAAAAATTGCATTTTTTGCTTTATGGAATATTTCTTTGGAAGTGATATTTTCGTCAGAAACAAGACGGGCAAGGATAAGGTCGAGTACTTTGTTTTTCATTCTATAGTCTAAAATGGCGCTGTTCCAATCAATTCTATTTGAGAGAAAAAGTCTTTGAGCTTGCTGATTGCTTCAGGATTTCCTCATTCATAGCTATTGCTATAAGTAAGTTCATGATATTCTTTTTTATCATTCTTAATCGTCACATACGGATATGAAAATATAATGGCCGTCGAAGGAGGTGTATCTTTATTATACGCATCTTTATATGTTGTTGTTCCTATAATATATTTCTTCTTATTTCTTGTCTCTTCTATAGTGAATGTCGTATTTGTAAACCATTCTTTTGTATATTCTTTTTCATAGAGTTTTCTATATGTCTCATATGAGTATTCTGAAGACTTGAGATTAATATCACTTGGTGAATTATCAAAATAGCTATTTGATCCAAGAAAATAATTATCAATAGTATCTTTCTTTTTTTGTGTAAGCTCAGAGAGAGACTCTCTTGTATTGCTCGTGGGAGAAAAATATCCAAGAGTAAGATAATTATCGCCATTCTGATCCGGTGCCTCTTTCATGACAACACCATTTGGGAGTGTATCTATATGAAAAAGTTGGGTATCAAATCCTTTTGTTTGCTGGTAAGATTTCTTGAGAGTTATACCAGAAACAATGAATGCAATTGCCTGATCAATAATTTTCTTATCTTTTGCTATATTTATATTACTAATTGATGCCAAGCATGTATTTTTGGTATCGTATATATTGATAACATCTCCCCCCTTTGAAGAAAGAAGAGATTCTAATGTCTGAATATGATACTGCCCATTATTTCCACTGAAAGAGAGGGTTTCTTTATATTTCTTGATACTTTCTCATACGGTTCGCCTTTTAATATTCTCAAGTGAGAGATTCCCGCCAAGATGATAACACGCGAAACCGAGAGAGCTTTCACTCAAATTGCTCAGTCAAAACCCATAAAGAAGTGAGTTTATCCCTTCGACTTTCCCGAGAAACTTTAGACCAAATCGTTTCAAAGAAACTGTTTTAATATTGGCATCATTGATAATATCATTGCTTCTCTCACCAAGTTCTGAGCTTTTTATAAATTCTTTGAAATCTTTTGGCGCCTTGAGAGAAGCTTTTATATATCCTTTCGTTTTCTTATTTATAAACTCTCGTATCTTCATAATCGGAATCATATATCCGATAACTGCATTATCTGAGCTGACTCGTGAAGGTACGCCAATAAGTTCACCATATTTGTTGAATGCTCCCCCTCCAGAACTTCCATGATCGATAGCGCCATCTATCTTGTAAAAAGGGTCTTCGTATCCAGCGACATTCCCTTCCGTGCGAGAAATATTCTCTCATCAGATAGCAGGATAACCATAGTTGATAAGGTGCGCTCCAATATTGATCTTATTTTCTTGAAAAAATGGAACGGTCGGTAAATCACCCGGTTCTCGAAACCTCAAAAGGGCAAGATCACTTTCTTCATCATACGCGACCAGGTCTCCTGTCGTAAAACAAACAGGCTTCTTTCGAAAATCAATAGTTCGACATATTTCATAGAATCCACTCAGATTTCTCTGAGTACTATCGAAAATAACATGAGCATTCGTAAGGAGAAGTCCGCTTCCTATAGCGACGGCACTTCACATCTGAGATATACTATATGTATTATTCGTAGAATTATATTCATAGGTACGAATCTTTAGAATAGACATATATACCTTCTTTTCGTCCAGTCAAAGAGCGTCGAAGGAATAACTAAAAAGACTAATAATACATAAAAAAGAGATGAATTTTTTCATAAAAGATGATGAGAGTGAGTAGAAAAATCATGCTGATTGTATAACTATTGGAGTATATTGCAATTATTTTCTCGCGTGAAGAAATTTTTGACTTTCGCTCTCATTCTTATACAATCGGCTTACATTTTTATACGCGGGGGTAACATAAAAGAGTGAGTGTACTAAGGCTTCAACCCTTGGGTGTGACGGTTCAAACCCGTTTCCCCGCTCCATT
>JAVHOR010000014.1:0-19262 GCA_036170175.1 Patescibacteria group bacterium
ATAGTGAGATGTGAGGTATCTGCACCATCTTCACTATGAGTACCAGCATCATGAAAATGAGTAAATCGAGCCTTGATAGCGTCGATCTCAGTATTGATTTCTGATTCATCAAATTTTACTGGAGTACGTTTTATCTTGATTTTATCGAGTTTTTTTTCATCGATCTTGATTTCAGGAAAAACTTCAACTTCGAGAGTAAGCTCGATTGGATCTTTGCTCTTCACTTCAGTAATGTTTCCTGAAGCGATAGGATTGATATTTTCTTTTTTCAGGATTTTTGGATAAATCTTACTTATGACCTCATCGAGCGCTTGACTCTCGATTCCTGATTCTCCATATTCACGAATGATAATAGCATCAGGAATAGCAGATCCTTGCTTAAAACCTTTTACTTTTCCTTTTGTGCGAATTTCTTCGATAACGTGTTTTTTTGCCTTTTCGAGCTCGACGCCAGATTCTTTGATGTTGATAGAAAGAGTATAGCTATTCTTGCGAGTGACAGTAGACTGCATAATAATTATGAATTATAAAATGATAAATATGAATTTGAAACAAAAGATTCGTCCAAATAACGGGCGGATTATAAAGAAAAAGAAAGAAAAGACAAAAATAAAGTCAATATTTCTTTTCTTCATTTTTTCACTATATTAGCTCTATGAAACAATCAGAAATTCTTTCACTTTCTTCCGATTTCCTTCGTCGAAAAGACAATCTCAAAAAAGGTGACATTTTTCCTCTTCGTGAAGTTATTCGTGAGCACAATCGTCTCTATCATGATAGAGAATCTCCGATTATATCAGATACGGAATATGACCAACTTTTTCACGCGTTAGCACGATTAGAATCAGATTATGATGTGTTTGATGAGAGTTCTCCGACCGCTCGACTTGCTATCCTTGCATCGGAGCAATTTCAGAAGGTGAATCATATGTATCCAATGATTTCACTCGATAATACCTACAATGTCGAGGAAGTGCGAGAGTGGAATGATCGAATGAGGCGGATACTTACCTCATCCCAGCCTTCTCTTAAAGGAGAAGGAGTCAGGAATCCATTCCACCTCTCTGAAGGAGAGGGGGTTAGGGGGTGAGGAGTTTTTTATATCCAGCCAAAATATGATGGTCTCGGGCTTGCTCTGATTTATCGCTATGGAAAACTTGAACAAGCAGTGACACGAGGAAGTGGAGTTGAATGAGAAGATGTGACGATTACAGCATTTGAGATAGAGAATATTCCAAAAGAGATCGAAAAGCTTAAAGGTACAGAAAGAATGGAAATTCGCGGGGAAGTGATGATGAGTCGTATAGCTTTCGACCATGTGAATCGAGAGCGACTTGAGGTGTGAGAAAGACTCTTTGCAAATCCTCGAAATGCAGCATCAGGATCACTCCGTCAGCTTGATCCACTTGTGACTCGATCACGACATCTTCAGTTTTTTGCTTATGCAGTACCACAGATTGAGACCTCACCCCAACCCTCTCCTAAAGGAGAGGGAGCTTTCGGGCCTCCCTTCTCTGAAGGAGAAAGTGCTGGGGGATGAGGTACATATTCCTGACTCATGGACCTTATGACTTCATGGGGATTTGAACGAGAAGATTTTCCATTTATGATCGTAGATGGGATTGATACACTCTGTGAAATTATCGAAAATGAGACAAAGAATCGAAAAGAATATTTTGACTTCGATATCGATGGCATAGTTCTCAAGCTCAATGATATGACCCTCTGGGACGAGCTTGGGCGCACTGAGCACCATCCACGGTATGCGATTGCATACAAGTTTCCAGCGAAACAAGTACGTACCAAAGTTCTCTCTATAGAGCACTCAGTCGGACGTACCGGAACGGTGACGCCAGTGGCAAATCTTGAAGCAGTCAATGTGGGATGAGTAGTAGTGCGTCGTGCAACACTTCATAATTATGATGAGCTTGCTCGTAAGTGAGTAAAAGAAGGTGATTATGTATTTATTATGCGAGCGGGCGAAGTGATACCTGAGGTTGTAACTGTGCTTACTGAACTTCGAGACGGTAGTGAAAAGCTTGTGCAAATTCCAGAAAGGTGTCCAGTCTGCGGAACAAAAACGGAACAAGATAAAGGTATGGTAGCGATATATTGTCCGAATCCTCATTGTCCAGCAAAGATCCAAGGGCAACTCGAAATGTTTGTATGAAAACAATGAATGAATATCGATGGGCTTGGAGCGCGACAAATCGAGTTTTTTCTCGAACTTGGGTGGATTACTGATTTTGCTTCTGTTTTTCAGCTTGGACAATTTTGAGAAAGACTTCTCGAACTTGAAGGATACAAGGAAAAATCTGTCAACAATCTGATGGAATCTCTCGAAAAGGCTCGACATACGACACTTGATCGCGTGCTTGTCTCACTTGGAATACCAAATGTAGGGAAAAAAACAGCGAGACTCATAGCAAAGAAAATACAACAGACAACAGAGAGAAATATATTTTCGATTACGGATGAGGAATTATTGGAAGTAAAAGATATTTGACCTGAGACAGCGCGAGCATTCGTCGAATATATGCAAGAAGATAGAGTATTAGTAGAGAGGTTATTCAAAGAATTGGATATAAAGCTTCCAGAAGCGAATGGATTGCTTCGTTCCTCGCAATGACAGGAACAGGGGGCATTACAAGGGAAATCATTTTGTGTGACGGGATCATTCGAGAATCTTTCTCGTGATCAGATCCATGAGATGATAGAAGCTCATGGTGGGGAAGTGCGTACTGCTGTCACAGGAAAGATCGATTACCTGATTGCTGGAGAAAGTGTTGGATCAAAAAAAACCAAAGCAGAAAGCCTTGGAGTGAAGATTATTGGAATAGAGGAATTCTTAGTTATGCTAAAGTAATTCAGTTCTGAGGAAGAGAATTTGCGAGAGCAAACTGAGCCATGTGTGTATATTTGTGAATAATATCTGTAGCTTCCTTTTTTGCTTCTTCTGAATGAAAATTTGGATCTTTTGTAAATTTGTCATGAAGATTTGCTAATTCCTGCGTCATTTTTGTGTCAATTGCAGTAAGAAGTGTATTGAGTTTTTCGGGATCATTTGTGACTGTATTAAAGACACTTTTGAATTCTTTTTTGAATGTCTTTTGCAGTTCCTCATTTCCTTCCAAAAGAGAGAGGACCTTATTGATTACCTCTTGTAATTTATTGTTTACTTCTGTATTTGAGTGAGAGAATTCAGTAGGTTGAGAAGGTGAATTGAGATCCATAAGGGAAAAGAAAAATACTACCCTTACAGAGTAGCATTCTTTCGATTTTCAGGCAAGGATTTTATCTTGACGGAAGATAGAGTTATTTCCAGATACTGGATTCTAATGACATCCACCCGTTTCACAACTTCCGCATCCACCACTTCCACATCAGTCACCATGACTGTGATCGTCATCATCACCGAGTATAGATATAAACATACTCTTGATCTCATCGTATGCTGGGACCTCACCCTGAAATATCATGTCTCGGAAATCTATCGATTCTTCTTCGATACAAAGAGCTGGATTCTCGATGATACCAAGTTCCATTTTGTATGCTGGATCATTAGTCTCCAGAAGCTTCACAGCATCTATGAGAGCGAGTTCTGTGAGTGCTTGAATTACGAGATTTTTGAGTGTCTGGAGTTCATCACCAGATCAGACGATCTTGATTATCATATTTTGATTATACAACTGGTGATTCTTCATCTTTCTTCTTCTCTGTTGTGACGGCTACATCATCAACTGATACTGGAGCAACTTCTTCAATAACCTCTCTGACAGCATGGACGGAAACTATGGCTTCCTCTGAATGAGAAAGGATTTGATATTTTTTGGTATCTACCAAAAGATCACTTACATGAAGAACCTTTCCAATATGGTCGATACTACTAATGTCGAGTTCAAATGCATCAATAACATCAGCAGGAAGACACTTTATATGAACTGTATGAAGATTCTGATGAACTTGTCCACCTTCAAGAACTGCTGGAGAGCTTCCAATGAGTCTGACGGGTATTTCTACATGAACAGCAGCCTTCATATCTACTGTGAGGAAGTCGAGATGAAGCGCTTTGCCTGTGACAGGATGTTTCTGAATTTCGTGAATAAGTACAGGATGAGAATCTTTGCCAACCTTGAGAGTAAAGACATGGCTCTCTCCTACTTCACGAAAAAGACGAGTAAAGTCAGAAGCACTGACTGTCACGCTCGTCGAAGGGACATCCTTGCCGTATACGACAGCTGGTATAGATCCACTTTCGCGGACTTCACGGGCTGATTCGTTACGGATCTTTGCTTCGAGAGTATGCATATGAGCAAGATATTAATAAATAAAGTGTGACTATTGTATAGAAAAAATACAAAAAGCAAATAAAAATAGCCATGGAAAACCAAGACTATTCTAAGCATCTTTTATACTATTGAGAAAGTGTACCAGCAAGATTCATGATTGGCTGAAAAATACCAACAGCAATAAATCAAATAACTACGGCCATCACGACCAGGATGAGTGGCTCGATCATCTTCTGGATACTTCAGATTGCAATGTCTACTTCTTCATCATAGAAATCCGCAACCTTAATGATCGTTTCTCCGATCTGTGCCGTTTCTTCACCAACACGGATCATTGATATAAGAAGGTCGGGGAAGAGAGTATCATCTTCGAGAGATTCTGCCATCTTCATACCATTTTTCACATCATTTCGAAGAAGAAGGAGACGTTGATGATAGACTTCATTTCCTACAGCTGATGATACAATACGGATTGCTTCGATGATAGATACTCCACTGGCTATAAGATTTGAGAATACTCGAGCAAATCGTGAAAGAATAACTTTTCGAAGAAGGGGTCCAAAAATCGGAAGCTTGAGTAATATAGCATCCCATTGATATTTTCCACTTACTGTCTTTTTCCAGATACTGAAAACAATATAGAAGATCACGAGCGCTATGAATATAATATACCAATTCTTTTGGAATGCTTCACTAGTATTGATAATAAGTTTTGTTGCAGCTGGAAGATTCTCTTTATCTCAGAAGAATCATGTCAAAACGGGAATTACCTTTACCATAAGTACTGTCACACAGGCTGCCATACCAACGATAAGAAGAATGGGATATGTCATCGCCCCTTTTATTTTTCTTGTAATGGAATCAATTTTTTCTGTCTGTTCTGCAATTTGAAGAAGTGCTTGGTTGAGTTTACCGGTACGTTCTCCTGCTTCTATGATTGAGATTTCTGCATCACCAAAACATCCATAATACTCTCCAAGAGATTCGTGCATGGTACGACCTCATTGCACATGTTCTATCATAAAATCATAAAACTTAATCATATTTTTATCTTTTTCTTGCTTCTTGAGAGCCGTCATACTTTTAAGTACTGTCAGACTTGCATTCACCATAGTCGCCATAATTCGAAAGAATATAACTTTCTGTCTGAGTTTTATACTTCCTCATTTAAAAAGCATATTTTTCAGAAAGATTAGATATGAATCTTGTCTTTTGAGTTCTTGACCTTCTTGTATATCGAGAATTACGATGTCAGATGCAGTATTTGCCATAGAAAAATAAGTAAGAGGTTCTTTTTAGGAGTTTTCTTTTGCAGCAGCATATACTTCTTCGAGTGAAGTACGGCCACTTAGCGCTTTGAGTATACCATCTTGTTCGAGAGAGATCATACCATCATTAATAGCTGCTTCATTGATAATAGTAGCGCTTGCTCAATCAATAATGAGTTTCTTGACGTTTGTTGTAATCTCGAGTATTTCATAAATACCTAGTCGTCATTTGTATCCAATATTCTCACATTCAGTGCAACCAACTGGCTCATAAAATGTCGGCTTTTGAAGTATGGCTGCAGGAATGCGAGAAAGAAGCTCTTCTTTTGCTGTACGCTTTAGGGCTTTCTCTACATTTGCCTTGACCTTTGGGTCAAGGTCAGACATAGCAATGGGCTTCTTGCAATGAGGACAGAGTCTTCTGATGAGTCGCTGAGCGATGATTGCATTGATTGATGCTGGAAGAAGAAATGCCGGTATCCCCATATTCAGAATACGTGTGAGTGTCTCTGCTGCTGAGTTCGTATGTATTGTAGAGACAACAAGATGACCAGTAAGTGCAGCTTCTATCGCAACATTTATAGTCTCATGATCACGGATTTCTCATACCATTATAATATCTGGATCTTGACGCAGAGCAGTACGAAGTCAGAATGCAAAAGTATACCCAATATCAGGAAACATTTGAGATTGATTGAGCCCGTCGATTTGACTTTCTACTGGATCTTCAAGAGTCATTATATTTACATTCGGCTTATTCAGCATGGAAAGGCATGAATACAGTGTTGTTGATTTACCCGAACCAGTTGGTCATGAAGTCAGAATAATTCCATTTGGAAGTTCAATAGCTTTCTCGAGAAGGAGTTTGTTGTGTCATTCTAGTCCGAGACCTGCAAGATCTAGGATCTTCTTACTTTTATCGACGATACGCATTACAATCTTTTCTCCATGGACGGTCGGAAGGGTAGAAATACGCAAGTCGAGTGCCTTATTATTGATCACTGTTGAGAGACGACCATCTTGAGGAATACGAGATTCATCAATTTTTAGATTTGATAAGATCTTGAATCTTGCAACCACTTGCTGGTGAAGAAATGTCTGATATTCGAGAATCTCACGAAGTTCCCCATCGAGACGATAGCGAAGGCGTACAATATTGGTAAGAGGTTCTATATGAATATCTGATGATCCTATTTCTACAGCGCCGATGATTATGAGATCACAGATCTGTCATATATTTTCACCTTTATATATTTGTTCTTTGAGAAGTTCGACGGATGTATTTGGCATACTGATAAAATGAACGAAATGAGATATTTACTTTCTTACTTTTGGGAGGATTCCATCGAGTTCCTTTTCAAGAGATTTTATTGTACTTATGGCTTGAGAGAGTGGATATATCTGATCTGTTCCAGTTCAGATAATTTTTGCTGAGTCTAATCAACGGGTAAACTCATTGTATTTCACTTTGAATATTTTTAGTTTATTGATATAGCTCGCACATATAAGCCCATCTTTCTCACATTGTTTTATATTATTATCAATTTCTTTTCATAGATTCTCTTGTCTACTCTTGAGACTTTCTCAGAGAAAGAGAAGGTCATCCTTGGAGATCCCACGAACATAGAATTTGAGGGTGACCCTTCCACTATTTTCTCCATTTGGATTATTTGGATCAAGTATATTCTGAAGAGAGAAACTTGTCATACTCATGAGTGGATTACCCATTACACCAGGTATTTTATCCTTAGATATAACATAAGATCAACTGTTAGTGGTGAGAATATCTGGCTTTCAGGAAGTATTTACAAAGGTAATAAATTGTGAGATATCACTATTCGTTCATTTAAAATCAAAGCGAAATTCAAACATCCCAATATTTTCTGCATTTGTTCATTTTTCTCAAAAAGTTATACCTTGCATTCCAATAACAACATTACTATCAAAATGAAATTTTTTCAGAATAGTTCCCTCAATGAATTTTACATATTGCTTGAGTGTTACATTTTCTTCCTCGATATTTGCACTTACTGGGCTCAGTGTAGGGATAATACTATTGAGTTTCATTTTCTCTTGGATGAGGATTTGTTTATCACTATCACTCTTTCCTATTGACTGAGTAAGCCATTCGAGGTAGTTCTGATCTCAAACTTTTTGAATAACCTTTTCAGTTCAAGGTTTATCAGATTGAATTATCTTTATAAGCTCGAGTCTTTCTGGCTTTCCAGCAAGAAGATTTCAAAGAGTCGTAAGATTGATGCCATTATTATATGTTTTTGTATACCCATCTATTTCTGCATTTGCATTTGCGAGATTCTTATCGACCTCTGTCATTCATGGAAGAATGTACTGAAATGTGATGAGTCCAATAGCACAAAGAGTGAATATCTGACCAATGGCAGTATATGTAAGATGTTCTTTCTGAGAGTTTGATAGCATAAAGTAGAAATTATGGTTTTTCAGTAAAAGGAATATATTGGAGCTGTATCGAAAGAGTCGTTCGGGTCTTGTATTCGGGGAAATCAGGACCACTTACAGTCTCCATTGAAAGAGAAGAAGGAGGATTTAGAAGTATGAATTTACTCTTGCTTGTATCACTGAGTAATCCGAGAAATCGCAATGCCTCTATACGTGCTGATCCAAGTTTTCAATTCTCATCGTCATCTCAGAGAACTCATCCATAGACGGTACATTGTGTGGTAAGATTGCCATCACCAGTTATACTCATACCGTTGCACACTACATTGTCTCCAGTGAGAGAGATTCCAGATTTTCGTGCATCTTCAAATTGACTCATAATCTCATCCATATGAATTTTATTTTTATATGTATCAACGATGAAATTTCTTTCAGGTGAAGTAACAAGAAGATTCTTTGTAATCTTTATAGGAATATACTCGGCAAGCTTATTAATAATATTTCATTCAAGATCAGTCTTTTTCTTTTTATAAATATCTCAAATACTTGAGAGAGTCTGACAGTCCTTTTCTTCCGCACTGAGATTCACTCCATAGCTAAGGTATGGACAGAGAAAAGTATATGTTTCCTTGATTGATTGTGCTGCTCAACCCTTTCGTATAAAAACATGAAATACTCAAAAAAGAGCTATCACTATAACTATAGGAACAATATATGATAAAACATTTGTTGTCAGCTCGAGTCCAGATTTCTGAGCTTTTGGTCAAATACTGATATTTCCATCACTTGTTTCCTGAAAGAAGTCGCTATATGTAGAATCAGGAGTTGTTCACTCATTCTTCGAGGATGAGATAAAGGATGCTCACTCTGCAGCATCTCATTGAGTGGGAATAATTTCGGTGGTGTCCATAGAAAAAAGTTATACTACGTTAGAGCATATACTATTTTCCCTCATCTCGCAAATATGAAGCTGACTTTTTACTTGAATAAGAAATATTCTATTTTCTGAGTATAAATATTAAAGGAGTTCTTTCATAAATTCCTTTCCCCAGAGCATTTTCTCAAGTCGATCGTCGAGACAATATATTTTTGCTTGAGAATTTGCATTCTTTATTCTTCCGATAAGGGTATTTATTTTCGCAATTGAAAGAGGAGCACTATATTCTTCGAAATTATTCTTCATGCCAACTGTACGCGCAAGAAAGTAGGGGTCAGTCGGTGGATCAAATGGCATTTTTGCTATAATAACTTTGTCTACTTCTTTCCATAGAAAAGATTCATCGATATAACTATCAATAAGCCCAATAAGAACTGATTTCTCTTCTGATTTCTGAAAGAGTGAAAGAATCTTTCATTTTCCTCATGAGAGCCCTTGGGTCCAGATATTTTGTATATCCTGGCTTTCTTTGATTTCTTGCATGATTTGTCGCAGATGCTTCATATTTGTCGAAAGAATAACCGTTTTCTTGTTTCTTATGGTAATATTTCTTGCAATATTCATAATATGTTCATTGTCATTTTCAACAATAGGAAGACTGAGGTCGTATTCATTTTTTATAAATTTTTTTATTTTCTCTCCAGATATTCCATACCCAGAGAAGATAATCTTCTCATTCCCTTGCACATTTATGAGTTTCTGAATATTTTTTGATATAGATCGAGGAACTGATCGTACTATTGTGTCTGAAATTGTGATCTGGAGAATAAGCCCAGTATTCATATCATATTTTTGAGCGAGTGTGATAAGAGTTCCTAAGTCTTGAAGAAGCTTCTCTCAGTATTTCTGATCAATGATTCAGGCTTCTGCAAGGAGAGAAATGACTTCTTCTCGAGCATATTCGAGGTATTGTGAGGCAATGGGAAGCCATCTGTTTCCTCTACTCCAGAGATTCTCTTGTGTGATAAAGTATGTCTCACCAAAATTTCCAGGAGGAAATAGCGAGTCACCTTGTGGTCGTAAAGGAGTCGTTTCATATATCTCACGCATGAGAGAGGCTCAGAACTCTATATTTCACCAACATTCTCCACTATACTTCTCAGAAAGAAGAACACAGAGAGAAAGAATTTTCTCAAATGATAGAGTATGAGATCTTTTCTTTCGTAAGATATCCCCAAGAAATATACAGTCACGAATCATAAGAGTATGCTTCTCTCTCAGAATTCTTATCTTCTCAAGACTCAAGATTCATGTTTCAGAGATAATGATATTTGCCTTCTCGATTTTTATCTTCTTTTCTTTTCGGAAGGTATTCCATTCTGTTTCAGTAGACCTAAAGAGGTCTATATATTCGCGTTCTTCTCCATAGAATCTGAGTTCGTCGAGAAGTCCAGTCTGAGTTTCTTTCTCCCAAGTTAGTATTTTGATCATAAGGATCGTCTCCTTTCTTGTCCATGACTTTTTCCCAAGCCATGCGCTAATAATTTCGACCGAACAAAATCTTCTTGCTTCACAATATTCCTCCACAGAATATCACTTTTGAGACAAGAGAGAATATATCCATTCAGACTGTATTCGACTATTCACGAGGATGAGAAGCGGTCATTTCTTCACTTCATTCTCGATGAGACGGAGTTCTTCTTCTCGAGATCCTGTGAGACTTATAATCTCGATTGTAGGAGTATTATCTTGATTCCTTTGATTGTCTGCCTTTTGTTCTTCTTTTTCCCAGATGAGATTTTGAGAAAAAGGTGCTGAAACGATTTTTGAAAGTTCTATAAGCTTCTCTATCATTCTTGATTCATCGTGTCTCATAGCTTCATACCATATTGCAGATGTATGCGTATCAAGCTTTGAGAGAAGTCCAAGATAGTGTCAGAAAAGCATAATCGAAAGTCGAGTGTCATCAAGCGCACGATGTTCACCTGCAATATTGAAGTTATAATATTTCGAGAGAAATCCGAGATTAAGACTTTCAGCTTCTTGTGAGAGGATTTCTGAAAGCTCAAAAGTATCAAGTATTATATGTTTCTCAAGATTGATCCCGTGAGATTTGAGCATCGCAATATCGAAAAGGACATTATGTCCGACGATGATCGAACTCTCTCAGATAAAGCCTCTCACTTTTTCTTTTATATCCTCCCATGTACTTTTTTCTTCGAGCATATCATCAGTAATACCCGTAATAAGAGAGATATTTTCTTCCAGTTTTTTTCCAGGATTTACGAGCATCGATCGCTCATCATCGATGATGGTCTCGAATGTACCATCTTCATTTCTCGTGAGATGAAATTGCACAGCAGCTACTTCAATAATTGTGTCTTTTTTTGTGTCGAGACCAGTAGCTTCGAGGTCAAGTGCGATGAAGTTGTAGTTCAGAAGATTCATAAAACTTACTATAAGGAATTTGTATTCTATTGCGAGTTTTTTTAGAAAAATCCTCCAAAACAATGGAGGATTTTATAGTTCAAAATAGAGGAGAATTACTTTGGCATCTTATTTCTGAGAAATGCAGGAACATCGTAGTCATTCTCTGGAGTTTGATGAGCATTGCTTGCCGGAAGGGAGGTCTGTCCCATAGGACGAGAAGTAGAGAAATTATTTGATGATTGAGATGATGGTCATTTTCCGAATATACCACTTTGTCCGAATCCTCCACGACTCATTCCTGAGAGTTGTGCATTGGTCTCTTCAGAAAATCCAGTCGCAATGACGGTGACCTTGATCTCACCAGTAAATCGTTCATCGATAGCAGTACCAAAGATGATATTTGCATTTGGATCGCAAGATTCTGTGATCATACGAGCCGCTTCGTCAATCTCGAACATAGAGAGGTCTGTACCACCAGTGATCGAGAGAAGAAGTCCTTTTGCTCCATTGATCGAGAGTTCGAGAAGAGGAGATTCTATCGCACCACGAGCAGCTTCTACAGCACGATTCTCACCACTTCCATATCCAATACCCATGAGAGCAGACCCTGCATTTTCCATGATCGATCTCACATCAGCAAAGTCGACATTGATAAGCCCTGGGTGAGTGATGAGATCTGATACACCTTGTACTCATTGATTGAGAATCTCATCTGCTACACTGAATGCTTCGAGAAGAGGAGTTTTTTTATCGATAATAGAGAGAATTTTATCATTTGGAATAGTGATGAGTGTATCGACCTTCTCACGAAGTTTTTCGAATCCCTCGAATGCCTGAGCACTTCTACGCTGTCATTCGAATCCAAATGGTTTTGTGACGACACCGACGACGAGAGCTCCAAGTGATTTTGCGATCTCAGCAATTACAGGAGCAGCACCAGTACCGGTACCACCACCAAGACCGCAGGTAATAAATACCATATCTGCACCTGTGAGAACTTGTTTGATTTCTTCACTCGATTCTTCTGCAGCTTTTTTTCCTATTTCTGGATTGGCTCAAGCCCCAAGACCACGAGTTGTTGCACGACCGATATTGATACGAGTCGCTGCTTTTGAAGTGAAGAGTGCCTGAGCATCAGTATTGATCGCTATAAATTCAATTCCTGTAATTCAGGATTCGATCATGCGGTTCACTGCATTATTTCCACCTCATCCGACACCGACAACCTTAATATTGGCAATAGGTGAGATAGAGCCATTCATATTGACTTCAACATGAGTTTGCTGAGGTGATGTGTTTGCTTGATTCTGTTGGATAGGACTCATATTTGCTCGAAGGAGTTTTTTGAGACGGTCTTCACTTGGATTGACGGTAGACATAGGATAATGGATAATGAGATAATTAGAAAAAGGAAATAGAAATGAGATAATGGAATTACGAAGGAATTATTTTCTTAAAAAGATTTTTGAGAGATTTAAATACTCCGCCAAAGGAGACATTTATTTTGAATGCCTTCTTAGCTGTACCATATTTCTGAGCGAGAAGAAGAATACCTACGGCTGATGTATAGATCGGATCTGAGATAGAGGTACCACTAATACCATCGACTTGCTCAGGAACTCCGATACATGCAGGAAGACGGAGATAATCTCTCGCGAGATCAGCAAGGTTTCTCATTTTTGCACCACCACCAGTGAGGACGGCACCTTCTGGAAGCATACCATCACGACCAACTTGCTTGAGCTCCATGGTAATATGATGGAATATTTCTTCATAACGAGCACGAATGATATCATTCATGAACTTACGAGAAACAGTAATTGTATCAATATTTGAGAGTTTTGTAAGATCAATCTCTTCATCATAATCAGGCTTCATACCTTCACCAAAACTAAGATCTCCATACTCGAGCTTGAGCCTCTCAGCGGTATCTATAGAAATACGGAGTCCCAGAGCAAGATCAGAGGTGACATGTTCCCCTCCAATAGGTACGACGGCTGCATATATAAGAGCCCCTTCTTCATAGACTGATATATTTGTAGCACTTGATCCGATATCGACAGCAACGACACCGAGCTCTTTCTGACGGCGAGAAAGCATAGCTTCACCGCAGGCAATAATATTCGGATATGTATCCATGATCTCGACGCCGACATCGAGGACTCATTTTTTGATATTTGAGAGTGTATTGGCTCCTATGGAAATGATATGACTGCGGACTTCGAGCTTTTTTCCACTCATTCCGACAGGATTTTTGATCCCATTTTCGAGGTCGAGTGCGAAGCTCTCAGGAATTACCTTGAGAATTGTACGATTCATGAGATCGACACCATTTTGGCTCATATCGAGTGCGCGATTCACATCTTCCTCGACGACATCGAGACCTGCGACAGCGACAATACCAGACTTTCGAGTGATATCGATATGTATACCCGATACACCGAGACAGATATGAGACACTTGATCTCCTGTCATACGCTCAGCATCACCAAGGGCAATGTCGAGATTACTTTTGAATTCTTCCATGTCGAGGATATTTCCCTTGCGGATTCCTCGAGATTCTGCTATACCAACACCAAGTATACGAAGCTTTTTCTGATCATCCCATTCACCGATCATTGCTTTGATCGTTGAGCTTCCTATATCTATGGCGACAAGTTGTTCTCCAGATACCATATATTGTATTAATTAAAGAGATGTATAAAATTTTTACTCTGAAGGAAGCGTTTCCTAGAGTGGGTATTTATATTTATATGAAAATTTGTTAATCACATTATATGTTCGAAAATGTATTTTACAATGATTTTTCTTCGCTTCTGTATACACCTTTTGCGCAATGAGTGGCTTTACAAAAATCACTTTCTCGATACACTCGCGGACACGCTTCGGTGCAAAACTTTTTATGCTCAAAACCTACTCTATAAAAACATTTGGTTGTCAGATGAATTATGCTGATAGTGAGAAGATTGATATGATTCTCCGCTCAGCAGGATTTCGTAAGGTTCTCGATCCAGTACAGGCAGATATTATTATTATGAATACTTGTTCAGTTCGACAAAAAGGGGAAGATCGAGTATTTGGATTTATGCACGAGATCGAGAGGTATCACAAGAAAAATAAAACTGCGAAAAATCCACTTTTTGGAATTACTGGATGTATGGTCCGCAAGAGCGGGATTGCTGCTCGCTATGCGAAATTGAAAATTGAAAATTGAAAATTGAAAATTGGGGAACAGGAAGAGAAATTCAAGCGTCATCAGGCAGGATGAATTACCCTTCTTGATTCTTTTGATTCACTTTTGAATTATGATGATGAGCTCTTTCTCCGCTCTCAGTCGATAGATTTTGTATTCCGCATTGAGGAAGTCTCATTTCTCACGAAAATCCTCTCGCTCATTTCTGGTGAAGATATTGGAAATGATGCAAAATGGAATGAATATCTCGCTGTGAAGCAACTCCAAGAAAATCCGTCAAGTGCCAATATTATCATTCAGACAGGCTGTGATAACTATTGTACATTCTGCATTGTTCCTCATACACGTGGGCGTGAGATAAGTCGAGCGAGTAATGATATCATTGCTGAGATCAAACAAGTCGTCAAAAATGGTACAAAAGAGATCACTCTTCTCGGACAGAATGTGAATAGCTACGGAAAAGAGACGAAGAAGAAATTGTGGAATAGTGAGTCGCTCAAATGGTCTGAAGCCTCCTTTGCAAAGGAGGTTTTCAAGACTCCATTTCGAGAACTTCTCGAAAAAATAAACGAAGTTCCATGACTTGATCGAATTAGATTCACGAGCTCCAATCCTCATGACATGACTCGAGATATTCTCTTGGCTCATTTCGATCTGCCAAAAATGTGCAACTATCTTCATATTGCACTTCAGTCTGGAAGCGATACAATGCTTACCCGTATGAATCGCAAACACACGTATGCTGACTTCAAGACTCAGCTTGATTACCTTCGTTCCCGAGATCCATTATTTAGTATTTCTACTGATATTATCGTCGGATTCCCATGAGAGACAGAAGAGGAATTTCAGGCGACAGCAAATGCTATGTGAGAATGTCAGTTCGACTTTGCCTTCATTGCTCGGTATAGTTCTCGATCAGGAACTCTCGCAACGGATAAATATGGTGATGATATATCATCTCTCGAAAAAGCTCGACGTTGGACAATCCTGAATGATATTCTCCGTGAGACTGCAAGAGAGAGGAATCTCCTGATGATCGGTCGAGAAGAAGAAATACTCATTACTGGAGAATGAAAAGACGAAACTCTCGTGGGACGTACTCGAAACTGGAAAGAGGTCTATATTCCTATGAGTTTAGATATAAAAGTTGGAGATATTGTCAGAGTAAAAATCACAGAAGGGGATGGATGGGTGCTGAGAGGGAAATATTTGACATAGTATATAATAAATGTATTATCACTGAAATTTTAATTCCTGAAGTACATTTTATGAATACTTGCGAATTGTCTTTTGATGTCAGACTCGATCCTGGCGAAGAACAGTATACTGATCCAAGTCTCGAAACAACTCTGAATGAGATTCGTATGTATCTTGATATTATTGAATTAGCTCGAAAACTCTGAATCAAACCCAAAAAGATAGCAAAATGAAAATTCATTGAATATACTGAATGAGATAATAATGCATATGTATGAGACTGTCTAAGATGTGGTGGGAAATGATGCCTTTTTCTTTCTCGCACATGGCAACAATTTGGATGTAATGAATGTCATTGGGAGGGTTTTCATGAACGGCATATGGATATCTTCCAATTCTTGACACACTCTTTACCAGAAGAGTTTCCAAATGGGTCATCACATTATGATGAGAGCAAAAGAAAAATCCAAAAACTTTTTGAACTTTTTCCTACAGAACTTGCATTCCTTGCCTGAAAGGATCCACACAGATATATATGTTCTGATTTCTTTTCTCTTGCAAAGGGGTATTATCCAGGGATTGAAGATGAGGCAAGAAATGTTAGAGAAAGATACCTGTCTTGTAGTAGGAGATACTATGCTGCTCATAATAATATTAGGTCACTTGGGGAAGATTTCATTCAAAATATGAATGGATTGGACCAAAGATTTCATAGTATGCAAAGAATAATCGATGCTCATGAGACGGTCTCAAAAATATATGCAAGAAGAAGGGAAATAGATGCACTCCTGTCTCAAAGTGTAAAGCCAGAAGAAATATGATTGATACTTGATCCATGGATAGAGGGTGATGAGACTCCAGAGATTCCAGAGGATACTTTTTCATATGAGTGAGTGGATTCCCTTCCAGATAGTTCCCCAATTGGTATGTATTTTCGTCAGAAAGTGAGAGATATATCACCTTCATTTTTTGAGGAGAGAGATTTTCGTAGAGAGCCACAATCAACTGAGCACTATCTTGAGATTCCCAATGCATCATTTCGTTCACCAGAAATCAGAATAGATACATCACTCTATCCAAGAGAATTTTATAGAGATTTTGTAGATACTTATTGAAACATGAGTTTGCCACTTGGGGGAGAATATAGTATTGCTTATTCATCAGTCGAGAATAATTTTGCACTGTTTCTGTCCGAGCCAATAAAACGACCACTCGGAGTAAGTCATTTTGAAAGATGGGGTATGGAACCTCTTGAACTTGAGACGACGATTGAGAAAGTAGTCTGGAATGTTTGAGATCATCCATGAAGAGAAAAACCAGTTATAACACTTCCAGAATGATATACCCAAGTTGGAGAATGATGATGGGTACATACTGATGTAGGGATATATTTTAATTTTAGTCATTGAAGCTCTGACTTTGATAAGCGACTTTTCGATGCTTGTCTCAAGAACCTCAAGTACGTGAATTCTAGTAGGAAGATATATATTGATAAGGAAGAATATTGTAAGTTTTTCTATGCTGAATCTCAAAGACGAGAAAATCTAAGACTTGCAGGAGAATATAGAAATAGGGCAATGTACCATAAACAATTAGCTCGTTAGAATTATTTTCATTTACTCAGGATTTAGATACAATTGGGTATCGTATCTTTTCTCTATGTCTCGTACGCTCTTCATCGGTGATGTCCATGGTTGCTATGATGAGCTCATGGAACTTGTCGCGAAGGTGTGACTTACACCTGAAGATCATCTGTATTTTACAGGAGATATTATCAATAAGTGACCGAAATCATTCGAAGTGGTAGAGTGGATTCGCGCTCGTCCAAATACATGGAGCGTGATAGGGAATCATGAATATTATGCATTTCGTGAGGAATATTCTGATTTCGGACAGGGAAATCTCTCATGGATCGATAAACATTACGAGTCTACAGCTCCACTTCGAGAGATGCTCTCATCGCATCGTGAATGGATTATGTCACTTCCACATATTATCGAACGAGAGGATTTTATCCTCGTCCATGGTGGGCTTCATCCTGATCATGGAATCGAGACACCAGTAGAGCTAGCGACGCTCACTCGTCTTATCGATGGGAAGCCATGGTATGAATCATATCATGGCGACAAGCTTGTCATCTATGGGCATTTTGCAGTCGACAGCCTTAGGATTCGCTCGAATACGATCGGAATCGATACTGGATGCTGTTTTGGAGGACATCTGACTGCCTACTGCCTCGAGACTCGTGAGATTTGGCAAGTACATGCAAAACACGTCTATAAGGTTCCTGCTGATTGGAAAGGAAAGATACAAGTATAGTTTTGTATTTTCTAGAAAAAATATAGAATAAAATCCCCAATAATCTTATTTTTTATGAAATATCTTTTTTTTATTGTTGTTCTTGTCACGATAGTATTTACAACTCTTGTGAGTATCCCTGGCTCTCCCTATCTCATCGGAGGTATGACACAGGCTGATATATCAAATCTCTATCCGACAGCAATCACACCTGCAGGTATTACATTTTCTATTTGGTCTATTATTTATCTCATGTGGATTATTACGAGCGTGATGATAATTCTCAAGAAAATAGAAATCACAAAGAAACAGAGTATTTTCTATAGTCTTTCCGTCCTTCTTACGGCTTTCTGGCTTGTTCCTTGGGGATATCAGATGATGGGGACAGCTCTCATTCTCATGCTTATTATTCTCGGAAGTCTCAAATATACATTTCATCTTACTCGCAAGAGTCATCCGGTTCTTCGTTCCAGTGTCGAGCTCACGCTTGGTTGGATCAATATTGCAACCGTTGCAAATATTACTGTATGGCTTATCTCACTTGGTTTCACTGGATGAAATATTCCAGAAGTATATTGGGCTATAGGAATACTCTGACTCGCACTTTTGCTGACAACGTACTACCAGTGTCGATATAAGACATATATTATTTCGATTGTTTTTCTCTGGACCATGCTCGGTGAGTGGATAGCGCATCCTATCCTAGAAGAGAGAGTAGCAGTAGGTATATATTGTTGTGTCGTTATTATAAATATGGCATATTCCTACTTCAAAAAGAAATAGAAAAAATTGCATTTTTCCCGTTTTTCCCTAATCTACCAACACTCATTTACTTAACTATTTTCTCATATGGATTTCAAGCAAGCGCAAGATCTCATGAAGCTCCAGCAACAAGCACAGAAGATTCAGGAAGAACTCAGCAATACGCATATCGAAGCTGAGATCGATGGAGTTGTCGTCACGATCGATGGTCAGCTCAAGGTTGTCTCGACAGTTATCGAAGATGCGAGTATTCTCGGTGATCAGAAAAAGCTCGAAAAAGCTTTCACTGATGCAGTCAATAAAGGCATGAAAAAAGCTCAAGAGATTGCAGCAGATCGTATGAAGGGGGTGATGAGTCAGATGGGACTCAATATGCCTGGAATGTAATAAAAATATTGAAAAACTGCGAATTTCATCGTTAAAAAATTACTTTCTAGATCACTTACTTTTTTGTAAGCTCACTTCGAAATTAATTTTTTGCCTCGAGCTTCTTGTTTTTGAATATTTTTCTCTGTTTTTGTCATTGCGAG
>JAVHOR010000014.1:19362-21730 GCA_036170175.1 Patescibacteria group bacterium
AATCCAAAAATTCTTCTTTCTACAACTCTCGGAGATATCACTCTCGAGCTTTTTCCAGAAGCTGCACCGAAAGCAGTAGAGAATTTTGTCGGACTCACTGAAAAGTGATACTACGATGGAATTATTTTTCATCGCGTGATTCGAGACTTCATGATCCAATGCGGTGATCCTACTGGAACATGAATGGGCGGAAAAAGCCTCTGGATGCGAGCTTTTGAAGATGAATTTCTCGATGCAAGTCTTACTCACAAGAAGGGTGTGATCTCCATGGCGAACGCTGGTCGCAATACCAATGGTTCACAATTCTTTATCGTCACAGCGGAAGACGCCTCGTTTCTCGATCGTAAGCATACAATATTTGGCCATGTCATCGAAGGGATGGATGTCGTCGAGAAGATCGAGTCATCAGAGACAGATCGCAATGACAAGCCAAACAATGAAGTGAGAATCATTACTGCAAAAGTTCTCTAATATAATCCCTGAGCAATCGGGATTTTTTCTCATATTTTCTATGCGTCTTTGGTCACTCCATCCCCGACATCTTGATACTCGTGCTCTTGTAGCCTGCTGGAGGGAGTGACTCCTCGCATATCATGTACTTCGTGGTATGACGAAGTGATATACCAATCATCCTCAGCTTATCCGATTTCGAGCAACATCCAATCCTATAGCATCTATGGAAATATATCTTCATGGAATTTGTGATGAAGCAGATATTCGTGGATATAGATTTGATCGGACAAAATTAGAAACACGAGAACATGGATTGCTTCGTACCTCACAATGACAAATACAAGAAATATTAGAGATTCCACTTACTCGTGGGCAACTAGAATACGAGACTGCACATCTTCGCAAGAAAATCCTTGAGCGAGCACCAAAAGAGCTCTATCGTCTGGAATGAGATATTCTACCACATTCGATTTTTACTCTTGAAGAATGAGCTATTGAATCTTGGGAGAGAGTCAGTTAGCACTTTCTTTTCTTTGCTTTCGGTGCTGGTAATCGTTCAAGTGTGAAGTCTACTGTTTCTGCCATTTTTTCAGGGTCTTCGAGCCATTCGGGATTCACTGGTGCTGTGTTTCGTGATCCTGGATATGCCCGAGTCTCGGTATCTTCGAAGAGATGGAGTGTCTCAGGAGTCGTCTTGAGAAAGAGAGTACCATCACAGGCGAGTGCGAACATCTTCTCTCATGAGTATATTCCATATTCTCAAAACATAGCTTTCGCATGGAGATCTGGAACGAGTGAGAGCGATTCTATGAAAAATTCGAGAGTGGATTTAGAAGTAGACATATGCTAATGATAGAGATTATATAACTTCGTCTTCCTCATCCTCTCCTACGATTCCATCATGTTGCAGATCGACCATTTCTTGATATTCTTTTGATATTTTATAGAGTTCAGCATGCTTTCATTTGGCGACTATTTTTCACTTCTCCATGAGATAGATAATATCAGCACCTATGATCGTAGAGAGTCTATGTGCAATGATAATACTCGTCCTACCTTCCATAAGATGATCAAAGGCTTCTTGTACGATACGTTCGGTCTTGGTATCGAGTGCACTCGTCGCTTCATCGAGTATGAGAACCTCAGGATTGGCGAGGATAGCTCGAGCAATGGCGATTCGTTGTTTCTCTCCTCATGAGAGCTTGAGTCCTCTTTCTCCGACTTGTGTCTCCCACTTTTCTGGGAGAGATTCGATGAATTCGAGAATATTTGCCTCTTTACATGCTTTCTTGAGATCAGCTTGTGTGATATTGTCACGGACATATTCAAGATTGTGTCTGATGGTTTCATTGAAGAGTGTCGTATCCTGGAATACAGCCGCAAACTTGCCACGATAGCTCTCAAGAGTGAAGCTATAGATATCTGTCCCATCGATGAGTATCTTTCCAGAACTTGGCTCATAGAAACGCATGAGAAGCTGGATGATAGTAGATTTTCCACTTCCAGTATGTCCGATAATAGCAATTCTCTGTCATTTCTTGATCTCGAAGTCAATATCCGTGAGAACTTCGCGATCACTTGACGGATAGGAAAATGAGAGATTTTGGAATGTTAGAGTATTTTTGATTTCTGAGAGATTTTTCTTTCATGTATCCACTTCACTTTCCATGGCAAATAATTCTTTTGCTTTCTCATAATAGGCAATATCTCGCATGCTTCATTGGATCACTTGGAATATCTCCATGATTGGCGAATATACACGATCGGTAAAAGCAATAAAAAAGAAAAATGTCGCATAATCTGTCCGTCCTGTGTAGAGAAGTATTCATCACCCAGATACGGTTATAAGCTTTGCTATAATAGTAAAAAATCTTCCAAAAGCATTGAATTGACTCCAGTTCCTTCTCACAGAAAA
>JAVHOR010000015.1:0-1436 GCA_036170175.1 Patescibacteria group bacterium
GTACTAATATCGTTGGTCTCGGAGTCAATGGCTCTGGAGAGGTTGTTCCTGTAAGTAATGGTGATGTAATCGTCTATGATGGTATTTCTTCTGGTATCTGAAGTCCAGATCCGAACAATGCTACGAAAGAAATATCATATGATTTCAATAAATTCTTTGCTATTCCAGCACGTCAATCATTCGTCGTAAGTGATGGTGCTGGTCCATGAATGAATGCTCCCTATATCGATGAGAATGTCGCAAGCTCTGTCTGCGAATGGACAGGAACATATGGAACTGGTATGGCGACCTGTCCATCGACAGATTCTCCAGGAAGTCCATACAATAGTTTTACGATGTCAGCTCGATGAAATGGTGGTATCGGATATCAGCTCGGGCTTGCCTATCGAGGAGATGTTCCACTTATGGCGCGTTCTGGATATTTCCGAGGTGGATACGGTAGTGGTCTCTACCTTGGAGCATCAAGTAGTGTGCCAGCTCCTTGGTTCAAGGTGTTTACAGTACCAACCAATCATATCGAATATTTCTATATTGATACTGGATTTACATGACGATTTGCTGCGACAGGAAGATCTTGAAGAATTGGTATTGGTACGACACTTCCTGATTATCTTCTCGATGTTCGCGGTACAGTTGGTATCTTGGGTCAACTTTCTCTGACTGGACAGATTCAGATCAAGGGAGGTTCTCCATGAGTAGGAAAAGTCCTCACTTCTGATGCGACAGGTCTTGCTACATGGCAGACGCCATCATGATGAGGTGGTGGATGATGATGAAGTGGTACGACCATACTTGAGAATACTGTCAATATCAATCTTCCATCGATATCAAATAATACTTGTTCTGACCAGAACTTCTCATTACCAGGTGCATCAGTAGGCAAGGTAGCATGGGTATCTCCATCTTGATCTATTGGAACTTCTACAAATGTGACATTATTTATTGCATCGACATATGTATCTGCAGCTGATACGGTAACAGTAAGATTCTGTAATGAGGCATGATCGGCTATCAATCTTAATGCGATGAATTTTTATGTGGCAGCTATCCAATAATGTATTTCAGATAAATAAAAAAGAAGGTGTGTTTACCTTCTTTTCTTGCGTGCGAATTTCTCTTTGATTCTTCGAGCTTCTTCTCTTCCAAGTTTTTCTTCGAGGACGAGACTCATCTCTCATTCTGCGTCGAAGAGTGACATATCAAGACTGATTCCATGATCTTTCTTGTATCGGAAGTCTTCATAGTTTCCATACGAAATAATGAGCTCACCATCTTCGATAATCCAGAGCTTCTCAGCGAGCTTGTTCACGAAGTATCGATCATGAGAAATGAAGAGAAGCGATCATTCATACTTGTGAAGTGCTTGTTCGAGAGCTTCGCGAGTGTCATAATCGAGATGATTGGTCGGCTCATCGAGAATGAGAAGGTGATATGAT
>JAVHOR010000015.1:1536-4769 GCA_036170175.1 Patescibacteria group bacterium
CTCATCTCTTGTTCCGAGCAGAGTCTTCAGGAATGTACTCTTTCCGACACCATTCTCTCCGACGATTCCTATTCGTTCGCGACTCTGGAGCGTGAGCTCTCGAATATAGAAAAGCGGATCTTGCCTTCCGATGAATGTATCTTCTGCACGAATGAGAAGCTCTGGAGGTTTTTCTTTTGGTATATCGAATGAGAAATGAATTTCCTGACCATTTGTAGGCTTCTCGAGAATCTCTACTTTTTCGAGTGCACGTTCTCGACTTTTTGCAAATCCAGCACGAGATCCTGCTCGAAATCTATTGATAAGTGCTTTTTCAGAGTTTATCATTGTCTCTTGGGCTTCGAAGAGTTTCTCTTGGCGAGCTTGTTCCAATTCTTTCTCTTCCACGGAGTCAGAGTAGTTTCCACTATATTGTGTGATTCATTGCTCTCCGAGCATTTCTATGACTTCTCTGACTGTCTCATCGAGAAAAGCACGATCATGAGAAATAAGTATATATCATCATTTCCAAGTTTCTCATAAGTATTTCTCGAGCCACTCGACACTTGAGAGGTCGATGAAGTTCGTCGGCTCATCGAGGAGAAGAAAATCAGGCTTTGATAGGAGAGTTTTTACTAGAGCAATCTTCGTCCGCTCTCCTCAGGATACTTCCGCGAGGGTCCGTTCGAGGAGATGATCGATACCGATACCGCGAGCAACTCGTTCTATCTCATTCTCATAGGTATATCCACCGATGAGCTTGTATCGTTCTATTGCCTCCGTGTAAGCCTCATATTCTCATGTTTCCTCAAGTCGTTTTTCTTCTATTTTTATGAGATTTTCGAGTATGCGAATCTCAGAGAAGGCATTTCGAAGCTCATCTCTGACACTCTGAGTCTCATCGAGAAAATGTATCTGTTCGAGATATCCGAGATTTATAGCTCCAATATTTTCCACACTTCCGATATATTCTTTGATTTCTCATGAGAGAATTTTCAGGAATGTACTTTTTCCAGCACCATTTCTTCCGACAAGAGCGATTCGATCATTCGAATTTATGATACAGTGAATCTCTCAGAGAATGGCTTCACCATTGATCTCATAGCGCTCTATATGGATATTGAGATGATTCATAGGAGGACATTCTAGAGAGATTATGAAAAAAGTGAAAATTTTTTTTGACTTTCCTCGTGACTTTCATAATATACACCTCGTTCCGCTATATCTTCCCCGATAGCTCAGCGGTAGAGCAACCGGCTGTTAACCGGTAGGTCATTGGTTCGAATCCAATTCGGGGAGCCATTCAATTCATCACTCAGAAATCTCAGACTTTGTCTGGGATTTTTGTTTTGTCAATATGTCTCAGTTTGCTATTGTATTAAAGGGTTCTTTCCATTCTGGAATAATTTTTCAATCAATAAATTTAAGGTTCGAAAACACCGAAAGAAGTAGATGTCTTTTTGGTTCGAAAGATTCTGTGCTTCACTTTCAGAATACTCTCTTGGCTTGAAATAAGCTATTTAGAGTCTGCCAAGCTTTCTCAAAGTCACTACTATGATCTTCTCTAATGGTTATAATCTCAGACTCTTTTATTCGAATTTGAAGCTCAATATCCTTAGAGCTATCTTCTATTGATTCAAGTAGAATATCACTAGCATCTTCCTTTCCAAATCAGTTTTGTATCATGTTTCTATTCCTCTCTTCTAATTTCTCTATCTCTTTTTTAATTATAGATATTCTCTTATTTGTTTTGGTTTCTTCCTCAAGCCAAAGTGTATAGAGTCTCTTTTTCATTACGGTAAAAAGCTTGTCTGTAATAGTTATCCTTGATAGTATCTTGTCTATTTCTGTTTCCATATAATCAATAGGGATACTTTTTGTTGGTTTCTTATTTCCTGGAAGTAAATGTTCACTTCCTTTTACAGCAAAATATCTAATCGAATTAATCTTATATTTATCAATAGGGTAAGATTTATGACACTTAGGACATTCTTTTGGACCAAGAGATGAAAAGTATCTGTGTGAGCAATCTTCTGTTGGACAATAGTAACGAGTTTTTATATCAACATAAAATCTTCAACCTGATTTTCCACAGGTTAATATATTTTCTAGCAGGTTTTCATATCGTATTTCTATATCTTTAGAACATTTAAATCAATGTTTCTTTAGTATTATTTGAGCTTTCTCGAATTCTGATTCTGTTACCATTGGCTCATGAGTTCATCTTACATATTTCATCTCAGCATCTTTTCCAACTTTTACAAATCACATATAAAATGGATTAGTAAAAACTCAGCGAAATCCTCAATCATCAGGAATATCTCTTTTAATTCAATTCTTTATCGACTTTACTCTTGTAAATCATTTTGCGATAGCATCGCGATATAATTCAATGATCTTATATTCACTCGTTAGAAGCATCTTCCAAGAATCTTGTAAGATAGTAAAGTTTTCACCATCCTTCTCTATCCATCTATTTCATTTTGATTCTCAGGTATTTATATATCCCATGTTTGCAAGATTAGTAGTGCCTCACTTACTCTTCTTACTTTGCATTCATGATTGAGTATTTTTTCCTCTTTGATCATTTTCATATTTTGCTACAGCAAGAAAGAGTGAAAAGGTAAACTTATCTGTAGGATTACATCAGAATCTATTACTTGGAATTTGAATGCATTGAAGGTATTCCTTATCAAGAATTTTAATAAGTGTTCAATTATCTATCGGGTTCCTCGATAATCTTGATAGATCATGACAAAGAAGCACATCATATTTTCGTCTTTGAATATCTAAAACCATTTTTCAAAATTTCTCTCTTCCTTCTTTCTTCGCAGATTTGTCCTCATAAATAATATCAGTATCAGGATCAAATGAAAACCTTTCATGCTCTGGCCTGATTGTATTTTGTTTTTCGATAAAATCTGATAAGTCTCGCCATTGTCTATCGAATGATCCTGCTTGTTTCTCGGTTTCATCTTCAGATGATTTTCTGATATATATTACGGTTCGTAGCATAAATTATATGTATATAAAATAAATAAAACCAATTCTAATAAGTGGTTCTATTATATGCATAAATATGATTATTCAATACTTTATAGGAATTTTCAAAGAAGATTATCGATATTATTTCAAGCTGAAATAATAATAGTTCTATCTATAACAATAGCATCTGGAGTATACTCAAGTAAAGCCTCTTCCAATTCCTTTAAAAATTCCTCATTATTTTTGTAAGGCTCTAGTGTTCATTGATG
>JAVHOR010000016.1:0-1116 GCA_036170175.1 Patescibacteria group bacterium
TAGCGGCATTTCCCTTTGAAATCAACTGCTTGTAGCGCCTTTGTGCACGTTGTTCTTGATCATGAGAAGTCGGTCGAATCCGAATGCGAACCCACCATGCGGAGGAACTCCATATTGGAATGCGGTATACATCGCACCGAATTTGTCCTTCACTTCTTGTTCTCCCTTGCCGACAATATTGAATGCCTTTACAAGCGCTTCGATATTATGATTGCGGATTGATCCAGAGAGGACTTCATATCCATTGCATGCGAGATCATACTGACATCCATAGATCGAGAGTGGATCAGGATTTCCTTCGAAGGCAGCGAGTCCTCCGTGAGGCATCGAGAATGGATTGTGCTCGAAGTCATAGCTTCCATCATCCTTCTGTTCATACATCGGAAAGTCCGTCACCCAAGCGAATGCAATCTCATCTTTGTTTACAAGAGAGAATCGATCACGACAAGCGAGACGTACTCCACCAAGGACTTTGCACGTTGTCTTATAGTCTCCAGCACCGAAAAATATCATGTCTCCTACCTTTGGAGCAAGTTTTTGCGATAGAGCCTCGAGCTCATTTCCGGTAAAGAATTTGAGGATTGGAGACTTTGGACCATCAGCCTCATAGATGATATATGCGAGTCCTCCAGCTCAGAGTGATTTCGCGACTTCTGTAAGTGAATCAATTTCTGATCGAGAGAGGGTCTTCCCTTCGAGCCTCATAGCTTTCACGATTCCACCTTCATCAACTGTTTTTGCAAAGAGTGAAAATCCTGAATTTCTAAATTCTTCTGAGAAATCTTCGAAGTGCATATCGAATCGTATATCGGGCTTATCTGAACCATAGCGATTGATAGATTCCTTATGGGTGAATCTTTGAAATTCACCATTAGCTTCCATTTTCACGAGTTTCTTATTGGTAATATCATTAATGAGATTTTTTGCGAAAGACTCAGCAACGACAAATACATCTTCCTGATCGACAAAGCTCATCTCTACATCAATCTGATAGAATTCACATGAGTGGCGATCCGCACGAGGATCCTCATCACGGAAACATGGTGCGATCTGGAAATATTTATCCACTCCACCGACCATCAGAAGTTGCTTGTATTGTTGTGGAGCTTGAGGAAG
>JAVHOR010000017.1:0-4703 GCA_036170175.1 Patescibacteria group bacterium
CATACGAAGAGTATGAGCTTTTTCTTTATCCATACCGTCAGCTTCTACATATGCATTCTTTTCGAGATCAGTAAATCGGACTTTCTCTCTTCCATATCACTCTGCTTCCTCGATTTTTGCAGTATGTTTCATATCGATTTTTCCTATCATTGTATCGATACTTTCGAGAGATCTTTCGATAAATTCTTTTGGTGAAGAAAATGATGATTCTATGGATCAGAGCGAGATATTCTCAACCCCTGGAGCCACAACTTCTTCTTTTACTCCTTCTGCCACTACACTCGGAGTACCAGTAAGGTTACTAAAAAAGTCATCGGTACTTTCTGTAGTCACTATTGGTGTGACGCTTGCTGTTTCTCATAGAGATGGCATGAGTGAATCACTCATAAGAGGAGATTCTACGATAGGTTGCTCTTCGATAAGTGGAACAACTGGGGCTGTCGATAGAGGTGATTGTTCTACATTTTGAGTGACTACTGGAGCTGCTGCTTGTGTCACGACGGGAGTAGCTCCGACAAGGATAGAATTCTCATCATTTTCAGCATAATGCTCTGGTTCTTTTGGAGTTGCATTTTCGATTTCTATCCTAGCATCTTCCGTCTCAGGTCAGAAAATAGTTGTTTCTTCACTTTTCTCGATGACAAATTTTGGCATCGGAGCAACAGGAGTTGTGTCATCAGAAGGAGGTTGTCAACTACCACTCGTTCATCCGCTCGATGTGAGAGGATCAGTCGAAGGAGCAGGTGTTGGTTTCTTGAGGATATCATCGAAGAGTCACATAAGAAAAAAGATTAATAAATAACTAGGTATACTCTACCACTCTTTTTTATTAAATGCAAATTTTGAATACTTTTCTTTTTCGACTAGCAAAAAGTATATTTTTCGATACACTCCTTTCCATGTCTTTTGTCCATCTTCACACGCATACTCACTATACTTTTCAGAGAGCGCTTGCCACTCCAGAGCGTCTAGCAAAGCGGGCTCGAGAACTTGGACAGACAGCTATTGCTATCACGGATGCTGGAAATATGTATGGAGCCTTTGAATTTTATCAAGCATGTCGTGCTGAGTGAATCAAGCCGATTATCGGAGTCGAATTCCAGCTTTCGAAGAAATGAAGAGCAAATCGCGATAAGGATAATGAAATATTTGAACTTGTTCTTCTCGCAAAAAATTTCTCAGGATACAAGAATCTTATCGAACTTGTAACGCTTTCACAAAGAGAAGGATACTATTACGGTCATCCTCGTATTGATTTCGAGATTCTCGAGAAATATCATGATGATCTTATTGTACTTTCTGGCTCTATGTATGGAGAAATTGCCCAATTGATATCGACTGGTCGAGATGAATCGATTCTCTGTGAACGAATAGAATATTATAGGAACCTTTTTGGGAAGGAGAATTATTTCCTCGAGATCGAAGAGCATCCAGACAAGGCTCTCCAGGCCCATATCAACGAGACGATTATCGCTCTTTCGAAAAAATATGGCTATGAATATGTCGGTACCAATAATAGCTACTATGTCATTCCAGATGATGCCTCAGTTCAGGATATGATGGCTGCGGTATCAGATGGAAGATCGCTCGATGATCCAGATAGACCAACACTTATGAATGGTGATTATTCTATTAGACCTTCTCGTGAGATGGAAGAGCTTTTTATTTATGCACCGAAGGCATATGAGAATAGTGAAAAAATTGCTGCAATGATCGACCTCACAATCGATATTGGAGGCTATAAAATACCGAGATTTCCACTTTCTCCTGAGCAGAAGGAGGAGTATTTCTTTTATAGAGATGAAGTAAAGGAAAATAATAATACAAAGGATGAGAAACTCCTCCTGATGCATGCAGAGGAATGGTTTCTTCGAAAACTCTGTATTGAGTGACTCAATTTCCGATATGATTTCGGTATCGAAAAATCCTCACAAGAGATACTTCTTCATAAAACTGAGATACAACTCTCAGAAAAGAAGCTCTCTGATATGAGTCTTGAGGAGCTTCATATATTTGCTGAATCTCATTATCCAGAAAGGAAGAAATCATATATTGCGAATATAAGCGATAGAGAGAAATCAATACTTGATCGTCTCGAATATGAACTCATGGTCGTTGATCTTATGGGATTCAATGGGTATTTCTGTATCGTCGCGGATTTTATTTGATATGGGAAAAATAATGGTATTCCAGTCTGACCATGACGATGATCTGCAGCATGAGCAATACTTGCCTATTTATCTGGTATTACGGATATTGATCCACTCAAGTATGGCCTTCTCTTCGAGCGGTTCTTGAATCCTTCTCGCGTGTCGATGCCTGATATTGATGTGGATTTCTCTGATGAGGGACGTGATCGAGTCCTCGTATATGTTCGTGAAAAATATTGATCTGATCATGTTGCTCAGGTGTGTACTTTTGGAACACTCGCTGCTCGTGCCGCCGTGAAGGATGCTGGACGTGCTCTGTCTGTTCCATTTGCAGAAATGAATGAGTTCGCAAAACTTATTCCCGCACATCCTGGAATTACACTCTCACAAGCACTTGTAGAGGCAGTAGAATTCAAGAATGCATATGACACAAATGAGAAATATAAGAAAATCGTCGACACAGCAATTAAAATGGAGTGATCAGTACGCCAACTCTGAGTTCATGCTTGTGCTGTGATTATTGCTCCTGAGCCAATAACACATTTCTGTCCACTTCAACCACCACCAAAAGATCCAAATTCAATTGTGACACAATTCTCTGCTGGCCCACTGGAAGCACTTGGACTTCTCAAGATGGACTTTCTCTGACTACGAAATCTCTCGATCCTCGATCGTGCTCGTGTAATCGTCGAAAAAATTCATGGAATAAAAGTAGATCTTCTCCATATAGACTATGAAGATCAGAAGGTACTTGCGCTTTTTGGTGAAGGAGATATGACTGGAATATTCCAGTTTGAGTCTGATGGAATGCGTCGATACCTGAAAGAATTGAAGCCGTCGAGTTTTGAAGATCTCATTGCAATGGTATCACTCTATCGTCCTGGTCCAATGCTATTTATTCCTGATTTTATCGATCGAAAATATGGACGGAAGGTGGTCGAATATCCACACCCCTCACTTGAAGCGATCTTGAAGCCAACATATGGAATTGCGGTTTATCAAGAGCAAATAATGCAGCTTGTACAAGCTTTTGCAGGTTTTTCTCTTGGTGAGGCTGATATTCTTCGTCGCGCAATCGGAAAGAAGAAACATGAACTTCTCATGGAACAACGAGGGAAATTTATCGAGGCAGCATATAGACAATGACACAAGGAAGATCTTGCGATCTATATCTTTGATGAGATTATTGAGCCATTTGCAGGATATGGATTCAATAAGTCGCATGCAGCATGTTATGCTATGATCGCCTATCAGACAGCACATATGAAGACATACTATCCGACAGAATTTATGTGTGCTATGATGACTTCAGATGAAGAGGATACAGAGAGAATACGCCTTGAGATAGAAGAAGCGAGAGAAAAAGGTATCAAGATCCTTCCTCCTGATGTGAATGAATCAGGAAAACACTTCACATTTATTGATGCTCATACAATCCGTTTTGGACTCAAGGCGATAAAATGACTTGGTGAGTGACCAATTGATACAATTCGCAAAGCAGTAGAAGAAGTACCATTTTCTTCACTCTATGACTTCATTGAGCGGACAGGTGGTGATGTGATCAATAAGAAATCTCTCGAATCACTTATTTATTCTGGTGCTCTTGATCGATACTGAGAGAGATGAAGTCTTCTGGTTTCTATGCTCAAGATGAGCGCATACGAAAAGGAAATAGAGTCTAAAAAAGAAACTTCGCAAATGTGACTTTTTGATGCATGAGATAGTATTTCATGAACAATTCACTTTGAACTTATTAAGACAGAGCCACTTTCCTTTGAAGCTGTCATGAAGTGAGAAAAACAAGTAATAGGATATCCTGTCTCAGGTCATCCACTTGATGGGATAGAGGATTTTATAAGAGCGAAATCAAAAAATCTTAAGGTTGTCCTCGATTGGATTGATCGATCCCATAAGGTCGAGGAGATAATTCCTGTGGCAGTGATCGAGACAGAGATACTTTCTCATGAAGAAAAAGAGATTTCTCCTTCCCTTTCTTGAGATATTTCTGATGGTGGAATTCCTAATGATCGAGATATTCCACCGATGATAGAAGAAATCGTCGATACACCTCCACAAGAAAAAGAACTTGAAGAAAATATTTATGCCCAACTCATCGGTGTTGTCTCAAATGTCCGAAAAATGCAGACAAAATCAGGTGGAATGATGATGGTAGCGACAGTCGAAAGTATAGGATTCGATTTTCGTGTCGTGATATTCCCAAAGGAATATGAGAAATATGAATCGAAGATTCTTGAGGACATGATCATCGTCGTCGATGGCCGTATTCGCTATGATAGAGAATCTGGAGAAGTCAGTATATTCCCTTCTGCTGGATATGGAAAAAAACGAATGGAAGATGCCGGCGCAGTAAAATGCTTTTCTATATCAGTATTTCGTGATATGGCAGAATCAAGTTGACTTTCAAAGATAAAAAACTGAAGAAAAAAAAATAAGAATGAAGATATGTCGCAGAATTGAACAAATTCTCTCTCTCTAACAAAGCAATCAAAATTCACTATTGATATTCCATCTTTCTGGACGAAGGAAGATCTT
>JAVHOR010000018.1:0-20853 GCA_036170175.1 Patescibacteria group bacterium
ATGGGCAAGTAAGAGTAAATGTTGTACGATTTTTTATATCCTGAATAATAATGGTATCATCACTCATTTGAGTGATATATAATGTTTTCGGATTTGATCGGAAAAAATCTGTAGCAATAGGTCAGAGAGAATATCCATTCGCTCGAAAATCTTCGAGATATTTCTCTTCAAGATTCATGAGTGGAAGAATATGAGCAATTTTTAATCCGATGAATGTTGCTAATAAGATAGCACCAGTAGTCTTTACGATTGGATGTTTTCTTGGTCAACTTGAATTGAGTATATTCATAATGAAGTAGATTCTACATTAATTAGATAATTGTCAACTTTTTCTTTAGGAAAACATTGTAAATTCCTATCAAAAGATACAATGACTCTATGTTCCAAACTCTTCTTTCCCTCGATAGAGATGCTCTCTTCTGGTCTCGCGGACTCATAGGACCAGAATATAGCCATCTTATTCAGATTGCTGGCGAACTCGTCGTTCTCTGGTGAGCACTTCTTCTCCTCTGAGTATGGCTCTATGGAGTATATCGAAAACAAAATTCATACAAAATTCATGCTTTGGAAATCTTTAGCGTTATCATAATTGCATTTCTTCTCTACACTATTATCAATTTTGGTATGGGCAAGTGGCGACCAAGTCCGCAAGAGATTGCATGAGCAATTGCGCCACTTATTCGACACCCTCTCGATAATTCATTTCCATCAGGTCATGCGCTCTTCATGGCATCTCTTCTTGTCGGACTCTTCTTCAGATTTCGATATAAGTCTCTCATTCTTATAACTACAATTTTGGGGATTATAACTGTATCAGCACGAGTGATCGGCGGAATTCATTATCCATGAGATATTATTGGTGGTTGGATTTTCTGAAGTCTTGGTGGACTTGTCGGAGTTTTCTTGATACAAAAATCATTGTTTCAAAAATATATATTTCCATTCTTTATCCGAGTAGGAAGCTGGTTCAAGCTCTAGAAAATCTGGTTCGGTGGGTCTATATCGTATTATGGTCTTTTTAATCATCAATTTTTATGAGTCTTCCGTTTTTCGCGGGCATAATTCTTCGATATGGTTCTCATTTCTTATTCATCCAACGAGGAGAGAAGTCAAAACATTGGCCACTCTACTGGGGATTTCCAGGAGGAAAAATAGAATTAGGAGAATCTCCTCTCGATGCTGCTATTCGAGAAGTTCAGGAAGAAATCGGAATAACAGTCAAGGAAGAAGACATCATAGGAAGTATCATCATCAAGTGATACTATAGTGAATGAACTCGCATAAATACCCTCTATCTTGTTGATTCATGGGAATGAATGCCGGATAATCTTGAGCCGAAAATCCATAAAGGAATTAATTGGTATACGCTTGATGAGCTTCCATATCCGATCATACCGCATGTGCAGTGAGGTTTTCTCGCTCTTCTAAAGTGAGAAGAAGTTTTTGAATATCATGGTGTTGTCTAATATTTCTCTCTTTCTTTTCTCTCTATTTTAGCTATACTTGACCTCTATGATAGATAAAGAGAAATGAACATATAGTAAGACTTGAAAAAGGAGGGAATATAGACAATCTTCTTGAAAGGAAAAAATTGGAGTCCTCTCACTCTCTCAAAAACGAGCGACTGTCGAATGTGAAGATGGAGAAATATACTATATCTTTGGACTCAGAACTGCTGGCTATGTCCATGGAGATAAGATAGTGATCGAGCCGACTCGTGAAGCGAAGGAAGGAAAGCTTCCAGAAGCTCGTCCGACGCGACTTCTCGCTCGATCGAAAGAACCACTTCTCGCAGAATGTATTCTTTTACGAGGGAAAAAGAGTCTCCGTATTCTTCCAGAGCTCTGAGGACTTCCAATCGAAATTGGCGATCTCTCAGAATCTGCTGAAACTGGGGATCTCTACATTGTCACCTATACTGGGAAAAAAGAAGGAAAAATTCTGAGATTTTTCTGAAAAAAAAGTGACCCTACTGTTAAAGAGGAAATTCTTCTTTTTCGCTATGGAATACGGACCGAATGGCCTATCGAGATAGAAAAAGAAATTATAAAGTCTCTCGAAATACTTCCAGAAAATAAAAAATCACCTCTTGATAATGCTCTCTCTGGAAAGAGTACAATCCCCAATAGTATCAAAATTTCTGACAAGACACTTTTTCCAAGAATAAAAATATATGGAAAGGAGCGATTTGATTTTCGAAGTTGGCCGACGATGACAATCGATGGTGCAGATGCGAAGGATCTCGATGATGCCATCTCTCTTGCTCAGTATGAAAATGGTGATTTCCTTCTCGGTGTCCATATTGCTGATGTTGCAGAATATGTGAGCCGGTGAACTCATATCGATCGGGAAGCAAGCCTTCGTGGCACAAGCGTTTATATGCCAGGTCGAGTCATTCCAATGCTTCCAGAAATACTCTCGAATGATCGCTGTAGCCTCCATCCATGAGCACCAAAAGCTGTCCTTTCCATTCTCATGCGTGTAGAAAAAAGTGGTCAGGTGAAAGAATCTTTTATTACGGAATGAATAATCGAAAGTATACATCGTGGAATATATGATGATGTTAATCAGTTGATAATTGAAAATTGACAGTGGATAAAAAAGGAGGAGGAACTGTGAACTCAATGGGGTTTGGGGGAAGAAACTGTTTGAGTCAGATGAGAACAGGAAAATGCAAGGCAAAAGCGAGCGAGTTTTTCTTCCACCAAAGGTTTTGGTACTTTTCCCTCGAAAAGTACAGAAATTGGACCCTGAAAAGTACAAAGCGATACCCTTAAAGATTTTTATTCACTCTATAAAATCCTTGAAGCTCGCAGAAGAAAGGAGGGGAAAATTCTCTTCGAAATGACAGAATGCTATTTCACACTCGATGAGAAGAGAAATGTCATAGGAATAACAAAACGAGAACGAAATGATGCGCACATGATGATCGAAGAATTCATGGTTCTTGCCAACGAAGAAGTCGCAAAATGGTGTGTTAGAAATAAGCTCCCATTTCTCTCACGTGTCCATGGTGTTCCTGATACAGAAGATATGAAGTCACTCTCAGAAATCCTCGAAGACCTATCACTCGCGACTCGACTCGAGCCTCACCATATTCGAGATCATCTCGAGCGAATCACTGATCCAAGAGGGCGATATCGTCTCTCACGACTTCTTCTTCCGAAGATGGCAAAGGCATTCTATGGCGATACTCCAAAATGACATTTCGGTCTTGCTCTCCAGTATTATAGTCATTTTACTTCGCCAATTCGTCGATATCCAGACCTTCTTATCCATCGAATCATCAAGGAATTTCTTCATGGAGACCTCAGAGAAGAAGAGAAAGAATACTATACCCGATCGATGAAACGAATGGGGAAAAGCTTCTCAGAGAAAGAAAAACAAGCAGAAAGTATGGAACGTGCGATCGACTCGCTCATGATGTGTCAATATATGTCTGACAAAGTTGGCCAGTCTTTCGATGGTATCATATCAGGACTGACAGAGTCGAATATTTATGTCGAGCTCAACAGTGGGATTGAGTGATCAATCTTTCTCAAGTCTCCTACCTATATAAATAAGGGAATTCCCATGGCTGTCGATCCAATCCGTGGATCACTCAAGAATAAGAAGTGAGAGGAACTCTATCGTATCGGAAATGATATTCAAGTAAAGATACTCTCTGTCGATCTCGAAGAGAGACGAATAGAAATGAGTGAAATATAAGGCTAAACTCTTCGTATTCCTTTTCTTGTATTTGTGAACCCTGATACAACTTCCCATTTTTCTCCTGTCTCTTTTTCGAGGAATTTTAGAAGTTCTGTATTTGCCTTTCCATCCTCAGGTACAGCTTTGAGTCGAATCTTGATACTTCCATCATCCATCACTCCAGCCCACTCAGTTTTTCGAGCCCTTGGAATGACTTTTATTTGAAGTGAACATGTATCTTTTGGAATCTGCATTTGCGAGAAAATTATTTATCAATATAAATTATGTATCTTTACTTTATTCTAAATATTCATACTTGTGGATTATAAAGTTTTTGGCTGTAAAACCAATAAATATTTTGCGGAAAAATGGCTCGTTCACCCATATCTATCTAATAAAAATGGATATTTTATAGCATCCTGCATTGTGACAGACAATGCGAAGGCAAAGTGGATCAAGCATGCGAGAAAAATTCTCCCATCGCTCACAGGAGAAGAAAAACTCTTTCTTTCTGGATGTGGAAATATTCGAAATGGTATTGTCGATCCTGCATTTTTCGAAATCTACAGTGAACTTATCGACTACCGCGAAAAAATTGAAATACTTCCTGAAGATCCTGATGATTATAATATAACGCAGGAAGAAAAGCGAGAAATGATGAAAACAAAAATACGCTCCCTACGGAAGATTGCCGGAAAAGAACTCTTTACGAGAAAATATATGGTAATCCAGACAGGATGTGACAATTTTTGTACATTTTGCCTGACAGTCCAAGCACGTGGCCGACATAAATGGCGACCGAAAGAGGAAATTCTCGAAGAAATCCAAACATTTATTGATGGTGGTGGTAAAGAAGTTGTCTTTACTGGAATCAATCTCGGAGCATGGTGAGCGTCGACATCGAATAATTATAGTGAATCACGGATTGTCGAACTTATCAAAGCAGTACTCGCCGAGACGAATCTTGAAAGACTCAGAATATCATCACTTGGTGTCGAGTTTTGTTCGGATGCTTTAATTGCTATTTTTGCGAATCCTCGCATTAATGCATATATTCATCTCTCAATTCAGTCTGGTTCATCAAAAATACTTTGATTAATGAATCGACACTATAATGGTGATCAGCTTCGTGAGGTTCTTGAGAAGCTTCGATGACTCAAACGGAAGGATGATATCATGCTCAATATCTGAGCTGATCTTATTGTGGGATTTCCTGGCGAAGATGATACTGATTTTCAGGATACGCTCGAAATCATAGAAAAATATAGAATCACGCAACTTCATGCATTTCCTTTCTCTGCACATGTCGATCATTACTCTGTCCCTGCTGGAAGTTTCTCTCTACAAGTGCCAAATCATATTGCCCAAGCACGTATCAAAAAACTCCTTCGCGCTGGCGAAGAAGCTTTCGAGAAATTCAGAGAAGAGAATATATGAAAAACGCTCAGAGTTCTCATCGAAAAGAGATGACAAATTACAGATAATTCTCATTCAGGATCTAGAATCTGAAATCTAGAAGCTAAAGTCTCTTTTTCTGGCTGGAGCGAAAACTATCTCCTTTGCAATGAAGAGAATTTTCTTCCTTTTCCTCATCAAGAAATAGCAAAAGGGAAAATTATTGTAGGAAAATTATTGTAACGGAACAGGATCAGGGCTCATTATTTTCCTACTTTATCCATAATACTATTGATCACCTTCATGGGAACTTGTTCAAACTGAGCAATAATACCACGAACATGATCAGCATATGAGAGAATACTTTCTACGTGATCGAGCATCTTGTATGTCCGCCAAAGGATCATTGTAAGCGGGACCGAGAGAAATATAATACAGACGGAAAGAACAACATAGAGAATATCGAGAGTGTTCATAGTGAAGGATAGATAATGAATAATTCAAAAACGATTTCAGGAACATACTATCTAAATTAGGCGAAGATGCTATTTTATTTTCCCGCAAGTGGATCGAAGATCTCTGATTCTTCTTTTTCTGAAGCTTTCTCCTTCTGTCTTTCTTCTTTTCCATTATCGACTTTTATTTCTCACTTCTCCACTCCAGTATAGTTTCTTGTCTGCCACCATTTGAGTATAGACTCGACATCAGTACCATGGAAAGTCTCTTCACCAATATACCAGACTCGCATATCGACTGCTGTTGTCACACCAAGAGACGAGATAATATCTGGCGAAGCTGATATTTCGACAAAACGAAGCTCCGTAGCATCACTCCAAGCTTTTGTAGCCCAGACCAATGAGCGAAGAAGTATTTCCCGAGAGAGTGAATCTTTCTCATCATAACATATGACAATCAGACGCTTGCTTGTTCGAAGTGCATCAAGTTCTGAAAGTGTTTTGAGTACGATCGGCGTACTTTGGAGTTGTCTCTGTGTGAAGTCGAGAGTTTTTATTCCCATTTCTTTTGTCTTATCCACAAGAGGATCAAGTTTTTTGATATAAGGTTGTACCTTCTCAAATAAAGGATTCATTTTTGATGTGAGTGATTTCCAGTCCATAAAGAGAAAATAAAGAAATATTAAAGGGTTTCAAGTTTTTTTACGAGTTCATCTCGTATAAATTCATGCTTATCGTGCATCAATTTTTTTCGTCTGTCATAATTCTTCTCAAGGCGTTCCCACATTTTCATAATACGTTCCATATTAATCTGATTTGGTCGAAGAATAAATTCCTCCATTTCAAGAGTCATAATAAGGGTTTCTGTTTTTGGTCAATACGAAAGAAGAAAAAGAGGAATCTCATGAACACACGCAAGTACTGCTGCATGGAATCGCATACCAATAACCGCATAAAGTGTCGGATATACTTTGAGAGTATTCTGAATTGTTCCAGTAGTATTATATGTCTTTCAGCGCATGACTCGTTTTATGAATGTAATATCATTTTGTTCTTCATTTCCCGATGTCGTATGTATAAGAAAAACAGGATCATATCCTTGCTTAATAAAATATTCATATATCTCTGGTATAATCTCCTCATTATCTCAGAGGAATCCTCATCGAAATGATATACCAATACGTTTCTTTCATGGTGGTGGAGGAATTAATATCGGCTTATAGAGAAATCAAATATCAGGAATTTCTGAACAAGGTATTTCTAATGCACCAAGAAGTGAGGCGCTTCTCTCATCTCGAACAATAATAAAATCCCCCTTCTGAAATATTCTCCTGAGTTGCATTTTATTGGCAGTTTTTTTGACCTCAATGCTAATTCCAAGAAAGATAATTGTAGTTCCTGAAAGTCGTGCGAGTTTTATACGAAAAAACCATTGCATTATAAGACTCTTAAATGAAGTGCCTTCTTCATTATCAAAGAAGATTCCTCCACCGCCTATGATAATAATATCAGCATGGATTATGAGTCAAATATTATTTAGAAAATAATAAATATTCATAAATGGATTCCTCCAAAATGCATGAGGAAAGTATGTGACAAATGGAACATCTGGATCTGAGAAAAAAGCACTTTTTTTATCATGTGTTAATATCTTAAAAGAAACTGCGGTGCCATAATGTTCTTGTAAGAATCGAAGCTCTTCCTGAAGAATTATCTCATCTCAAAGATTGTACGATCATGTTGCCGTCATGAGAAGGACTTTCTTCTTCTTAAACATGTTTCTATTGTAAAAGAAATAGTGGCTTTATGCAAATTTTTCATTTCCTCTTTCTAGACTAGATATATTTTTAGTTTTTAATTTTAAAGTTACCATTCTAGAAAAAGAGTACTGGCAAGGTAAGAATAAAATATCTTGTATTCATTTGAAAAATAAATACGATATTATCGCCCATACCTCTTTACCACTAACCATACATCATATGAGCAATTCTCTAAACAAGGTCCAGATTATCGGGAATCTTACTGCAGAGCCAGAAGTTCGTGAGACTCCGAATGGACAAAAAGTCGCTACATTCTCTGTTGCAACCAACCGTAAATGGAAGGATGCAAGTGGAGTTCTCCAGGAAGATACAGAGTTTCATAACTGTGTCGCATGGCGAGGTCTCGCTGACATCGCTGAGCAATACATGCACAAAGGAAAAAAGGTCTATGTCGAATGATACCTCAAAACTCGAAACTGGGAAGATACTGCATGAGTAAAAAGATACAAAACAGAAATAGTTACAGATAATGTAATTCTCCTCTCTTCTCCTTCAAGTAGTAGTGATGGAAGTTATAGCGGAAATAATTCAAATACTTCAGCTGTTAACGATCCTGCTCCAGTAGAAGAACCAAGAGTCAAAAAATCAAAACCAAAAGCCGAAGAAGAAATCTCCATTGAAGACATCCCGTTTTAGACTAATTCCCCATTTGGGGAATTTTTTATATTGTAATTCTCTTCTCTATGATAGATGTCGTTATCTTTACTCCAGAAACTCGTGCACTTAAAAATATACCAACTTCGGGCAAGTATAGTATTTCTTGCGATCCTGAATATTATAAAGAATATTTTGCAAATCTTGTAGAAATGACTCTTGATGATATTACATGGAAAAGAATTCTTTCTATGGATATTGAGAAGCTTCCTGGTTTTCTCAAAGAACTTTTGAGTCAACACAATAATAAAGTGCTGAGAATTATAAATATTCCCCAAAAAGAAATGCGGCTTGCAGCATAATTATGCTAAATTGAGATTCTCTGTCTCTGCCTTAAGATTATTTTCGACCTTAATTCGTGGATTGTAGTAGTTATAGACGAGTTTGATGAGATTTTCTTTTTTTAAGATTTCCCCCTTAAGGCCGATTGATTCAAGACTCATCTTCACGGTCGAGGCTCGTTCGAAATTTCCTTTTCTCATACGCTCAGTACGAATACGATTCATACGAATATCTGCGACAGATTCTTCTTGACGGAGAGCATTCCAGAAATTCGAAAAGAATCCAAACATATCAGTCTTTCTCACACTATTATTATTCTCAAGATCAAATGGAACTATGATATAAAATTCTTTCTTCATAATCTGAGCAAGATCTATGAGATTCGTAAGAAAATCTACATATTTATATGTTTGTTCTTGAAGAAGAGCATTTTGTTGTTTCAGGGCAATATTCTTGAGACGATTAATATATGCTTCTATATCGACCTTAAGAGAACGAATAACTATCTGGATAGGAAAACTGAGAGAGTTCAGAAATCGCTGATATGAAATAATAATAGCATCTTGTTCTTCGGTACTCTTGAGATTAAAATTCAGAGCATTTATCTTGAGAATCATACGAGAAGAGCCATCCTTCATAAGGATGATATTATCTCTAATTTCAGAAAATGGAAGGTAACGTTGTGTGCTGGAATCTTTCGATGGTTTCTTTCCAGTTTGTACGATAGAATTCGTAGACATTAGTAAAAGATTTAGAGTTTAAGGATGTTCTCTGTCGCTTCGTTATTCATTTTTGATTCAAGGGTTTTATTGCTCTTATGTTCAGTTGTATCTCGTGGCATTGTCACATAGCCAATCTCAAGATCATCATAACTATCAGTCCCTATAGACCAAGTACGAAGCTTGGAATTGAGTGCAAGACGAAAGAAACTGAGTATAGCAGGTAAAAATGTCATTTCAGAAATTTTTATGAGTGCTATAATTATACCAATGACAGCTATTATAACCGCTGGAATAAGTGCAACTTCTGGTCATACTTTTGGCTCAAGCGACTGAAATATTCCATAGGCAGCACCTCACCATACCATCATAATAATAAGCTGTCGTATGGAAAGTCCAGCAACAATTGTATCTTCATTTTCGATTTGGATGGGAATTTTATATTGCATATTTTTGTAGGGAATATCTCCATTAGTATACCCTAAGACTTCAGAATCCGCAAGCTCTTTATTTTGATTTCTTTTGACTTTTATATCCTTCATCGTATAAATGGTGCAGTTTAGTAGCTATTAGAAATATCCATTTCTTTATTATCAATAATTTTATGTTTTCATTCACCAAAAATCGCTTCCGTTTCTATACTATCGCTGGTATTCTCATTGTATTATCACTCCTAGCACCATTTCTTCTTCCTGGAGGAATCAATTTGGGTATTGATATGACTGGGGGGATACAGATAGAATATGCTGTAGACTGAGGGGATAATAAAGCCGTCCAGGATATGGCGATGGCTACAGCTCAAGAAATACAAAAGAATATTAAATTTTCTGGGAAAGAGGTTATGAACGGAATTACCGTTTATGGTATTGCTGGAACAAATGCATTTGTCATCGAGTGAGGATTCAATCATGTTGAAGGATCAAGTGAAAGTGATATAGAAAAATTAAAAACAGAATTCAATAAAAATCTCACTGAAAAACTCAGTGCTTATAAAGAAGCGAAAATTACACAATCTCGCTATGTAAATATTGGGGAATCATTTGGAGCATATATCAAAAAATCGGGATATATCACACTCACGCTCGCTATTCTTATGATTTCATTTTATATCCAATATGCTTTCCGATGATCAATAGCTGGAATGGCAAGTTGGCCATTTGCATTTGTGACAGGAGTTTCGCTCGTCCATGATATAATTATTGCTTTTTGATTTTATGTATTTGCATCTTTTTTCTTCCCAGAATTCAAGATTGATACATTCTTTCTCACAGCGATGCTCACAATACTCTGATATTCGATCAACGATACTATTGTCGTTATGGATCGAATCAGATCAAATCTTCATGATGGTGAAGGGAAGAAGATAGGACTCAGCACTATTATAGATAAAGCCATTCATGATACTATGAGTCGATCTCTCCTTACCTCTTCGACTGTATTTATTGTTCTTCTTGCTCTCTTCTTTTTTGGTCCTGAAAGCCTAAAGGGATTCACACTTGCTCTTCTATTTGGTACCATCGTCGGTACATACTCATCAATCTGTATAGCCTCCCCTCTTCTTATTGAAATTACAAATAACAGAAAAAGGTAAAATTATAAAGATACTATGGAATGGATAATTGATAAAACTGGGGAATAGAAATACTTTATTCTCTTTATTATCAATTATCCATTATTAATTGTAAATCTCTATGCTCTCTTCTCTCCTTATCCGTGGATTTCGTGGATGCTCTGAGAAACATCTAGAACTTGAAATATCAACGGGAATTATCGGAACAAATGGGTCTGGTAAAACACATATTCTTGAAGCTCTTCATATAGCAAGTAGTGGCTATTTTGCCTATTTGCAAAGCACGAGAGATGAAGGAAGTTTTTTTGAAATTCTCTTTACATCAGAAGTATGAGAAAAATCTTTCTCGATAGAACGAGAGTGAGGAAGGGATATTTATAAGGTACAATGAATAAAACTGAGTGGTAAAAAATATCGTGAACAACTCCCATTTAGAACTGTCTTTGTCTCTCCATTTGATATGAATCTTTTCTACTTTGCACCAAGTATGCGACGAGAATATATTGATGGCATATTAGCTCGGACATTTGCCCAATTCACTCAAGTGCGAAGGAAGTATGAGCTTATTATGCGACAGCGAAATGCTCTTCTCAAAAAAGTTCGTGAATGAGTGGCCTCAAAAAATGACCTCAATTTCTGGGACAACGCCTTCTGTGAAATAGCAATTACCTACAATCTTTATCGAAGAAAATGGAGAGGCTTTGTCGAAGAACATATGGAAATTATTCATTCATTCCTTCCGATCTACAACTTAAGATTCGCTTATGATTGTAGGTTTGATAAGTATGAGTGAACAAATAGCGAAGAAGTCCTCAGAAGATATTTTCAAGAGAATCGTGATGAGAATATTCTCTCAGGGCATACACATATATGACCTCATCTTGATGATTTTTCATTTTTTATAACAAAAGATGAGGAAGAAAAACAGGGAAACACTTATCTTTCACGATGAGAGAATAAAACACTTCTTCTTGCACTCAAACAGATTGAGATTCTTTTTATTAAGAAATATTTAGACCTCCCTATTGTCCTTCTTTTTGATGATATCTTTTCTGAACTGGACGAAGCGCATGCAGATATCATTATAACTCAATTTAATGGGGATCAGGTTATCATAACAAGTCAGCGAGAACTTCCAGAAAATGAAAAATGGAAGAATTTTTCTTGCATAAATCTAGAGAATCAATAGTATACGAGCAATTGTGAGAAATTATGTCTTTTTCTCTTCCCATTCGAACATCTTCATCTGTAAAATTCTATGTACAAAATCTTCTCTTTTCTCTTCCTTGGAATTATTACCCTTTTCTTCCTTCCTTCCTTTGCCATAGGTACAACAACACAGAAAATCCATCATTTTACTATTATCGCTCCTCCGACAGCGAAAGTTGGTGAAGCACTTGATGTTACCGTGGAAGCAAAAGATAAAGATGATAAACTTATTTCAGATTATCGGGGTTCCATATATTTTCAAAGTGATACTGACTTTGGTGCAACGATACCTGCTCAATGAAGAAGTGTTCAATTCAAAGAAAGTGATAACGGTTCTCTCAAGCTCAGTAAGTGAGTCACCTTCAAGCGTGTAGGAGATCAAGTGCTTACTGTTACAGATGCGGTCGAGGATGCTGGGTGATCCATCACAATCAAGATTGAGGAAGGCACATTAGTTATATCTACAGGTGCAACTGAGTCGATCACAATCACCACTCCAGAAAAGTGATCCTCTATCACAAGCGATAATGTGGACGTAAGTGGAAATACTAAAAAAAATAGCAAAGTCATACTAAAACTTAATGGCACTGAGGTAGCAACCCTTGTATCAAATGACGTAGGGATATTTACGAAGAATCTTCCAAATATAACTCAAACAACAAATATATTATCAGCATCAGTTCTTGATGGAAATAATACTGTTATTGGAACTACAGAAACATCATTTGGGATGATGAGCTGACAACCAAAATTTTATAATATTTCCGTCTTACCAAGCCTTGATGTAGAGACAGGTACTGGCATTGTATTTACAATTGATGCTGAACCAGGGTTGACTGAAGTTTCTATCGGAATTGATTGAAGTATTCTCATAGCACGAGAGGAATCTCCTGGTAAATATATAAGCTCGACGACAAGTCCTGCAAAACCCGGAACATATCCAATACAAGTGAATCTCAAGAATGTTCTTGCACAGACTTTTTCGAAAAGCTCAGCAAGTATTCTCAATGTAGTCGAGAAAGCTACCCCTATTATTCCTGTCATTACTGCAAAATTTAAAAATGTTCAAGCAGTTACTGAAGGATCAAAAATTATCTTTACCTTTGGGGTAGAAAACATTCCAAGCGGGGTAGAGAAATTCAAAATTGCTTATGGAGAAAGTACTGATAGCCTTACAAGTGAATCGATCACCTTCGTAAAAGAAAAAATCGTTCAACCTGATGGAAGTTATAAATGGTATATTGCTAATCTTCCAGTAAAGGCATACACATTCAAAATATTTGCCGTCAAAAATGATGGCTCACTGGTACCAGATCTCTCATCTGAAACTCTGAGTGCAACAATCTGAAAATGATCCTGTAGTATTGGAAATGTCGGAACAATCTCTGTTGCTACTTCAAGCGATAAGAGTATCCTTTCATGGGACTCTCTCTCTGGAGCCATTTCATACAATATATATCGTGTGACTGCCGCGAAAGACTATGAGCTTATTCAAAATACAAAAGAAAGTACATATACACTTTATCTCTCATCTGGAGCTATCGTTCATGAAGATTTCGCTGTGAAAGCTCTCTGTGATGATAAGACAGAGTCAAGTACACCTTCCATAGCATCAAAAGTACAGACATGACCTGGAGCTCTTGCAATTCTTGTCATCATCTCTGCACTTCTGAGCATATTCTTTATACGAAGAAAAGTATATTAGGATCCTCTTTTATTGGCCTTATCAGGAAAGGAAGACTTTTTGTTTGACAACTTCATCCATTTTTATATAATCCCCGGGCTTTTATCGGTAGAAGATTGTTTTTCGCGTCTTCTATACATTCATTCAATTTTCTAATATACACTGACTATGCTCGGAAAACTCAAGAAAAGAAAACGCCTCCGTGTACACGGATTCCTTGCCCGAAAATCTACAGTCGATGGACAGAAAGTCCTTCGTGCACGTCGCCGAAAGGGACGCCGTATTCTTGCTGTAAGCTATCCAAATCGATATAAGAATATCCGAGGAAAAAGTAAACATCATAACGTTGCTGGAGGAAATGCTCGTATCGTGACCTTCCCCGGTATTACAGAGCGCTTCCGTGGCTAATCTCCACTATGATTTCAAAGAAGTATCGACTCACAGAATATGAACTAAGAAAGGTTTTACAAAAAAAGAAGCCTTTCTTTTCGTATGGCCTTATTGCTAATACTTTAGCAAATAAGCTCGGGCATGCTCGCATTGGAATAATATTTTCTGGAAAACAAACTCCATGAAGCGTGAATCGGAATCACTTTAGGCGATATATATATAATCTCTGCCAACCTTACCTCGATAATCTCTCTTTCGATATCGTATTTTGTCTCAAAAAATGAAAAATCCTCGACCACAAAAAACCTGAATATAGAGTCGAACTTGGAAAAGATATAGAATTCCTTATGAAGCTCATGAATCGAGAAATTCCAAAAAAATAATCTCTCTGAATTGCAGAGAGATTATTTTAGTAAGTGTATTATGATATTTTTTCCATTATAACCTGAACAAGGACTTCTTTTGTCTGAGAGTCCAATGTTCCTGTTGCTGTAAGCCCATGAGATCTCTGAAGAGATTTTACTGCTGCTATGGTACCAAGTCCCATTATTCCTGTATCATTTCCACGAAAATATCCACTTGTCTTGAGAGTCTTCTGGAGTTCTCGAACATGGGATCACTGTTCTCATTTTTTAGGAGATTGAAGGGAAAGGATTTTTTGACTCGTAAGTTTATATGTATTTTCCCACTCTGTTTTTTCTGATATAAGGAGTGCCTTTTCAGCTTCTATCTTCTGAAATTCTGCATTTCGAAGATCCAAATAACGAGCATATTCTGTAGCAAGGCTTGCTCGTGTACGAGGACCGTAGACTCATGCACCATCATCTTTCCTCGAAGTGATAATATTATGATCTCTCTGAAAAGAAATAATCATTTCTTTTACATTTCATCCATCAATGGTATATCCAAGATCTGCAAATTTTCCAAGAACAGTAGCGTCAAGAGGTCAGGACAGAGCTACTCATACTGAAGGAAATTGGGAAAGGTCAATCTTTCCAGTATCAATATCCATAAAATCAAAAATCTTTTTTTCTGTATTTCCAGTAACTGTAGCCTTTACTTTCCTCTTTCCCCATATCATTGCTCGATGAAGACCTGCTTCACCATACCCCATCCAAATATCAATACGATCATATGTTTGATTTTTTTCTCCTGCTGATACGATAGCACCTCCACGATCTTCTACGATTCATACTCCCATTCATTGAAAATCAAGACGAGTTCAAAATTCATATGTTTTTGGTGCCGCGACCATTCCAGTAAATACTGCCTTTCCGCTTGCTCCATGAGTTCCATTCCCATTGAGAGCTTTTTCAGCTTCATAGTTGCCCCTGAGATAGAAGCTTTGTCCTGGAAGTGGAGAATAATATGCTGTGACGATAAGTTCTTTCGTTTCAGAAGAAGTAGCATAGCCACTCATGGGAAGAAAAGAAAAAAATGCGACAAAGGCTGTGAGAATATACGTATATTTTTGTATATTTTGGAAAAACCATGAAGATTTTTCATAAGAGACGAATACGAGAGCAACATCTTGTCGAATATTGGCCCTGAGGAGGCTACTCGCAGAAAGCGAGGGAAATGAATACATGCAAGGAAATTAGGAATAAAATTTCATCTATGCAACTCATAATTTCTTCTTTTTTTCCAACAACTACACGAATATTATATCATATGCTTATTCTATCTAGCAAGAATAATCCCTTGACTCTACTAAAGATTAATTTACTTTCTATATGAAATTTAGGAAAATACTTATTATATACTCTTTTATTTTTTATAGAAAGCCTCTATAGAGAGCCATTTAGAAGTATTCCTTATAAAGGAGACGCAAATAGTATCGAAAAAGTAAGGAAAATCAAAAAAATCTTTGCAATACGCTCGACTTTTCATATACTGCCCGAGCCTGGAAAGGCATAATTTTTTGGTATGGCGGCCATAGTTTAGTTGGTTAGAACGCCGGACTGTGAATCCGGAGGTCGTGGGTTCGAGCCCCATTGGCCGCCCCATTTGAAATATAATTAAATTCTTAATTTATTTCTTAACGCTTATTTCTTAATTCTTTTATTTTTATGTCAGATTTTGCAAAAGAGCTCGCTCAGAGTGCTCCTATTCAGTCATTCCAGGTTGGTACTATTGTAGCCGGTACAGCTATCGTCGCGAATCAGAAGATGATTCTTGTCGATCTTGATGGTCAGTTCACTGGTATTATCACGGGAAGCCATATGACGTCTTCTACTGAAGATACTTCGAGTATTCAGCCAGGAAGTCGTATCGAATCCATAGTCATCGGTGATGATGCACATAGTGGTCTTATCCACCTCTCTCTTCGTAAGGCAAGTCAGGCAAAGCTCATCGAAAAACTTCATTCAAATTTTGATACAAAAGAAATTATTACAGTCGTGCCAAATGAGGCAAACAAGTGAGGACTTCTCATCGATCTTGATGGAATCAAGGGATTTATCCCAGTCTCTCAACTCACTCCTGCTCATTATCCTCGTGTCGAATGAGCCAATGCAGAAAAAATTCTTGAGCATCTCGGAAAACTTGTCGGAAAACCATTCCAAGTTCGTGTTATCAATGTCGATCAGGGGGGAAAGAAGATTATATTCTCTGAGAAAGCAGCAATCGAAGAACAAAGAGCAGCATCAATGAGGACAATTAAAGTCGGAGATATTGTCGAGGGAAATGTCTCAGGTATTCTCACATATGGACTCTTCGTGACATTCAATGGAATCGAAGGACTTGTACATGTCTCTGAGATCGATTGGGGTCACGTGAATAATCCTCACAAATATGCTCGTATTGGTGATAAAGTGACTATCCAAATTATTGGAATTGAGTGAGAAAAAATTTCTCTCTCGATCAAAAGACTCAAGGCAAATCCTTGGCAGGTTCTCGCTGATAAGTACCAGGTCGGGGATATTGTCGAAGCACCAATCCTTCGTCTCTCCCAATTTGGTATATTCCTCGAACTTGATGGTGCAATATCAGGACTTATTCATCTCTCTGAGATCCACTCAGATATGATGAAAAATCTTGAGGAAAGGGTTCATGCTGGAGAGATGATGAAGGCTCGAATTATCACTTTCGATCCAGTAGCAAAGAGAATCGGTCTTTCTCTTAAGGCTCTCGATCCAAACTATGTTCCTTCTGAAACACCAGCAGAAATTCCAAATGAAACTCTTAATGCATAATTTTGTATCATTTTCAAAAACAAAAATCCCCTAGAAAATTTGAACTGTTCCTTATTAATTGAACTGCTCATTATTAAGTAGGATGTAATAAAAAACCTAGCACTATATCTGTAGAAGATGATTTCTGTATTCAACAACAGGAGTCATCTTTTCTTTTACCATTGAGGTCTCTTATAATTGTAATGAAGTGTATAACTTTCCATATGTATTACAAGCTCATTCAGGTTCTTACACCAAGAGGGATATCTATTTTATCTTTCATGTATCAAAAGAATGATTCCGTAGGAGCATTGTCTAAGTATAAATGCTTACATCTTTCCCCCAGTTTAATTGAAACTAAAAAATAGAATGTACTTACATTCTATTTCTTGAGGGTTGGATCAGAGTGAGGATTTTTTGAATATTATTTCTATGCATTCTCTTCATCTTCTTCAAACTTCACTCCGCGTTCTGCACGAATTCTTTCTGTGATATTGTTTGGAACATGAGCATAGTGAGCAAATTCCATTACGTATGTCGCGCGTCCCTGGGAAGATGATCGAAGATCTGTCGAATATCCGAACATTTCTGAGAGAGGGACATGAGCACGGATGATTTTTGCAAGACCTCGCTCTGTCATCTCGATAATCTGACCTCGTTTTGAATTCAAGTTTCCGAGAACATCACCCATATACTCTTCTGGAGTATTCACTTCCACGAGCATAATCGGCTCAAGAAGGACTGGATGAGCTTTTTTTGCAGCTTGACGGAATGCCTTGATAGCAGCCATTCGGAATGCAAGCTCATTCGAGTCGACATCGTGGTAGCTACCAAATGTGAGAGTTGCCTTCACATCAACGATAGGATATCCAGCGATAATACCTCGAGTATAGGCTTGGATAAGACCTTTTTCTACTGCTGGGATATATTCTCGTGGGATGACACCTCCGACAACTTTATTGACGAATACTGTCTCTCACTTGAGCCCTTCTGGATCTGCAGCGCGCATTTCTGGAGTGATCGGCTCAAATGTGATGACGACATCACCGAATTGTCATCGTCCTCCTGATTGCTTCTTGTGGACTCCACGTTCATCTTTGACGACTGCGTTGATCGTCTCACGGTATGCTACCTGAGGAGCTCCGACATTTGCTTCGACCTTGAATTCTCGCTTCATACGATCGACAAGAATTTCGAGATGGAGCTCTCCCATGCCAGCCATGATTGTCTGTCCTGTCTCAGGATTCGAAGAGACTCGAAATGATGGATCTTCTTCGGCAAGCTTATTGAGAGCCATACCCATTTTTTCTTGATCAGCCTTTGTTTTTGGTTCGACAGAAATTGAGATAACTGGCTCAGGAAATGTCATACGCTCGAGGACAATTGGCTTATTCTCATCACAGAGAGTATCCCCTGTTCGTGTATTCTTGAGCCCGATAACCGCACCAATATTTCCTGCTGGAATTTCTTCGATTTCTGTACGATTATTCGCATGCATCTGGAGAAGACGTCCGATACGTTCGCGTTCACCAGAGACAGAATTGAGAACATATGATCCAGACTTGAGGGTACCAGCATAGACACGGACAAAAGTAATACGTCCGACAAATGGATCAGTCATAATCTTGAATGCTATCGCACCGAGAGATTCATTTGGATCTTGCTTGAGAGTGATAACTACCTCAGCATCATCAGGATCAGTACCGACGATCATACCACCCTTCACATCAAGTGGAGAAGGAAGAAGATCGACGACTGCATCGAGGACGAGCTGGACTCCCTTATTCATGAGAGCAGAACCACACATGAGTGGGTAGACTGCATCAGAAATAACACCCTTGCGAAGACCTTGTTTGATCTCAGCTTCTGTGAGAGTACCAGCATCGAAAAACTTATTCATGAGCTCATCATCTTGCTCAGCTGCCTTTTCGACGAGCTTTGCATGCCATTCTTCAGCCTCAGCTTTCATATTTTCAGGAATTTCGAATTCGATTACTTTCTCACCCATAGCACCCTCGAATCGGTATGCTTTCATATTTATAAGATTCACGATTCCAGAGAATTCATTCTCCTGACCAATAGGAAGCTGAATAGGAATGACCTTGTTTCCAGCAAGACGCTTGATGATAGATTCGTACGTCATCATGAAGTTTCCACCAGTCTTATCCATCTTATTAGCAAAAGCAATACGAGGAACTCCATATTTATCTGCTTGTTTCCATACAGTCTCAGACTGAGGCTCTACACCCTGTGAAGCATCGAATACTGCCACAGCTCCGTCGAGAACTCGCATAGATCGCTCTACTTCGATAGTAAAGTCGACGTGCCCTGGGGTATCGATAAGATTGAGTTGTATTCCTTTCCATGTCGTAGTAGTAGCCGCTGAAGTGATCGTGATACCTCGCTCCTTCTCTTGCTCCATCCAGTCCATAGTCGCAGCACCATCATGGACTTCACCAATCTTGTGATTGATACCAGTATAGAAAAGAACTCGCTCAGAAGTAGTCGTCTTTCCCGCATCAATATGCGCACAGATACCGAAGTTTCGGATCATGTTCAGGTCCTTGGTCGTAGCCATAAAAAGAAATTAAGAATTATGATAAAAATCGCGGGAATAATATAGAAAAAGATGTGAATGTCAAAAGGAGTTTCTTTGAAGAAAAACAGCGAAAAATTTGCAAAAGAAATATTAGTACTAATATAGATTCGTTCGTATTTATTTCTTACTCCTTTATTTTATGGAAAAAGTAAAATATTCTTTTCAGGAACAGTATCATGAAATCAGTAGAGAGAAAAGAATCAATAGAAAACAATTTTTTGTTAGATCCATTGTTGGATGATTGTTGTTCTGGTTTTGTACCACAGTAATTACTTGAGTTTTTTCTGACCTAATAAGCTCTTTTCCTATAAGACATCGAATACTTTTTTCTACGATTCTTTGAATTGCTTTAGGGCTTGTTTATTTATATAAAGTTTTACTGATTCTTATTAAGAAGAGAGCTCATGATTTCTGATCAGATTGAAAAGTTGAGTCACTTATAATTCAGATTTTGATTTTTATGTATTATATAATATTCGGTCTTCTCATTCTTCAAACCTACTATATAGGAAGTGAGATATTGCCAGCATGATTTTCTTACCTTGAAGATTATATATATTGGATTATGCCGCTTCTTTTGTTTGTCTATCTCCTCTTTCGAAGATGAAATATTTGATCAAATAAGTATGGAGATGACACTTCAAATATAAAAATCTGATTTCTTGGATAAATATTCACTTCAAAAAATAACCCCAAATTTGGGGTTATTTTTTTGCGATCCTCTCGAGCAATTCTTCCTTCACTCACTCTCATTTCTCACCGATGATAGCTATATGTCGCTTGATTTCTGCTTCGAGGAGCATTCCTTCAGCGGTAGAGGCATCGATCCCGCGAGACTCGAGATAGAAGAGTGCATCTCCAGATATACGATGAATACGACACGAATGTCCTCATTCGATACTATCTGTTGCGACTTCGAGGACAGGACGACCACGGACACGAGCTGAGCTTCAGAGAAGTATATTCGTCTGATCAATACGGAGCTTCACATTCTCACATCATGCTGATACATTTCCGACTCCATCGAGCTCGATAATAGAATCTTTCGTAGCGAGTCAGAGAAGCTGGAGTGAGGCGTTTGTCTCGGATCACTCGATAAGAACGGACATTTTTAGAACCATATTTGCTCATGTTGCAATACCTGCTCCATGAAAGAGCGATCATTCTTCGAGAATAAATCATCTCGAATATTTCCCTTCATTTTTCGGAAAAA
>JAVHOR010000019.1:0-20846 GCA_036170175.1 Patescibacteria group bacterium
GAAAATATTGATATTTCTGATATAAGAAATATACTCGCATCTTCTTCCCTAGATGAAATAAATATCCATCCTATAGAAAAATCCATAATCGAAGCTCGTCATACATTTCTCCATGGAGCATAAAATATTTATTGTACCCAGTCACGCCCCAATATTCTCTCACTTCTAGATTATGTTATTTTTCTTCTTTTTTCTCTTTGGTACGATTTTCTGAAGCTTCTCTACTGTCCTCATAGAACGATGGCATTCAGGAAAATGAGGCATTATGTTTGGCCGAAGTGAATGTCCTCATTGTGGACACCGGCTTTCTATGATTGAGCTTATACCCATTCTCTCATATATATTCCAAAATGGAAAATGTCACTCCTGCAAAAGAAAGATATCTCTATTTTATCCTCTTGCGGAAATTATTTTTTGAATACTTTTTCTTATAGTATGAATCTTCATACTTCGTTCTTGAATGGAGATTATATCTCTTGGATCATGAATTCTATTTTTTCTTGCATTCACGACATGACTCTATATTCTCTACGATACTCGATACATGGAGATACCAGATCAGATAATGATTCCTGCTATCTACTTATATACAATAATTCTCGTAGTATGACTTTTCATACCTGAGGTAACTACTTGGATTTTTGATTTCTCTACATATTATGATATTCATTCACTCGTGAGAGATCATTTTATTGCTGCCGCTTCAATATATACATTTTTCTATATCCAGATATTGATTCCTGGATCTTTCTTCTTACTGAAACACGGAAAGAAAAAAGAATTTATCGACCTCGTTCTCTCCTATCTTCTTTTTCCGATTCTTCTTCCTCTAGAATTCATAAAAAAACCTAAGAAAGCTCCTTCTGAGCAAAAAGAAGAAGATGAGATTCCTACTTGGATTGGTGGTGGCGATCTCCGTATTGCGATCTTTATCGGTATCACCCTCTGAAGTATGCATAGTTTTGTTGCACTCGGAATTGCTTATATTATCGGAAGCTTCGTGGGCATTTTTCTTCTTATTAAGTGATGACGAAAGAACTCTCAGATATCATTCTGACCATTTCTCTGAATAGGATGGACTCTAGCTCTCCTCTTTCATAATGAGATAATCACAATCTTCCAAGCTTTATAGAAATAAGATCTGATTATAAAAATATAAGGAAACTATTTTATGCTACTATGTCAATTCTTTTTCTATAAGGATATTCTTTTTCTCTCGACATAGAGAAAAAGAAACATATAATTCCCTAGATTTTTTATTCTCTTTTTTATATAAATATGGATGACCAGAAAATAAAAGCTCTCAGGGACCTTATTCATTCAGCACAAAATTCGATCTACTCAGCAAAAAAGATACTCAATAGTCTTCTCTGAGAAGAAGATGAAAATGATCTGGAACTCAACACAGATTGACTTTCAACTTATAGTAGTGGGAGTGAGAAGGTTGTCGAATGAGTCTTCACAGGAGAGTCTATGCTCTGATCGGATGGAAATATCTACCCTATTCCCCAAAACTACGCTTCGAAGTCTCTTCTTGTACAATGAAGTAAGCTCAAAGCAATTATTCACACAAATGGAAAGATTCTCTATAAGATAATCTGAGAAATCCCTTTTGAGAGTAAGGTCGGAATAATAACCAAAAATGGAGAAAAGTACGAGATCACGACAGACTCAAAAACTTACAATGTTCTTCTTGCCGCGATTACTTTCCATCATTGTTCTGTCGGTGATACTGTCAGTATCCGTGTTCCTGAATGAAAAGATGCGACATATGCTGTCATCGAGACTATTGTACCAAAAGCATAATTATATAATTCTATCCTCTACTCTCCTATGCGAACCTCAAACTACCGAGCTCAGAAGAATCAAAAATCTCTCTCATGGAAATGGATATTAGTCATTATAGCAATAGGTCTTGTGTTTTTTCTGAGTAAATCCCTTTGAGATTCTTCCAGTGAAGAGAAATGAACATTCCTCAAAGTCACTCCATGAAGTGGTGGACAAGTATCAATCCTTTCCCTCGGATGAAAAAAGAGAGACATAGAATGAGAATGAAAACTCTATAATAGCGATACTTCTCTTTCCATTACTGCATGATCAGCTACTATTTGAGATGATACCATTACACTCTTTATGGATAAATGAGGAGAGCTTGCTTATAAATCTCTCTCAGGAAATGTTCGATCTATAGACATATTGCGCTGAAGATCATGGATTGAGCCTGGGGCAGATTTCGAGCTCAATATGAAAAATCTCAAGGCAAAGATGAAATCAGGAGATATTCTCTTAGCTGAACAACAGACGCAAGTATATAGCATACTCTATGCACTCAAATGAGATATAGAGATAGAGTCTTCTGGTCGAAATTATGTTTTGCCTGCTGGAAAGCGTATTATGGTATCACAGTCAGATCTTGCAAATCCATGAACAACTCTTGAGAGTCTTGCTGGAACTATAGACGATGGAATTCGTCAGAATCCATTTTTTATCAGTCATAATGGAGAGAGTCTTCTTTCAGAAATCACGAAGACTTCCTCTTGAAGCCTATCCTGATCTTCTCTGAGTGGTACGAAAATCTTAGAAGAGAATGCAAAATTCCTTGAAATAGTAAATCCAGTCGATGGATCCATCGTCTCTACGGATCTTGTCAATATTGAAGGGAAGGTTCTCTCGAAGGATGTCAAAAGAGTGGTAGTAAATGAAAAAGATGCAACATTAAGTCCTGTCAATGAATCTTTCTCCATAAAATGATTTCCGATAACATCGAATATGACAGATATCGTCTACCGAGCCTATGATGCTTGAGGAAATGTTCTTGAGCGATCGCTCATCACAGTCTACAACAAAAGTAAAACGAGCGGCACAGATAAGCTTGTCCCAACGACATTTCCAAATTGAGACAAAGAATTTCGCATCATAAGTCCTCTCGAAAATCCTTACAAGACAACAGATAGTTCTGTCACGGTCTCTGGTATTGTTCCAAAAAATAGTGTAGAATATATTACTGTGAATAATTTCCGATTGAAGAAATTTGTTGCGAATAGTACAAGCTGGTATTATTATGCCAATGTAGGATATGAGACCATGAAGGATGGATTCAATCTCTATGAGATCAAATTCTACTCTGCAAGTGATACCCTTCTCTCAACGCAACTTTTCACGATCATAAAAGATCCTAAGAGTGTAGTATCTGGAGAACAATAATCGAAGAGCTCTATGAATTCTCTATATCATCTCGCAAGAAATCGCACCTGAGCTACGATGATCGAACTTATCGCTGTCATGGCTATTATGGGACTTGGAATTGGTGCACTTCTTCAGACGCTCGGATGAGGTATATACTATGCGAAGAATACTGAGGATAATATCAAGGCAATCAATATCGCCCGTGAATGAATCGAGTGAATGATCAATATTCGTGATACCAACTGGCTCAGGTTTTCGAGTGATAAGACAAATTGTTGGAAAACAAAAGATTATGCGGTGAGTTGTATAGGAACTCCTACTTTCCCAGATTGGACAGCAATAACTCCATGAAATATATCGTCTTGATCTTATACTCTCTTCCCAAGAAATGGAGTATGGTTTCTCTCTGGAGTATCTTCTGTAATAGACTTCTCAACAAATTGGGCAGGGTACAAAGATGCTTTTAAAATTTGATTTGATTCTGAATGATTCTATACGCAGACTGGCGTATCTTCGACTCCTTGCTCATCGTATACTCAGACAGGCTGTCTTACGATCTTTGCTCGTGAGATTGTAGTAGGCGTTCCTCCGACCGATACATGAACTTTGAATATTTCAAGTATTGTACGCTGGTATGATAAACGGCCTCAAAGTGTTATTTTAAATTCTACGATTACGAACTGGAAATCAAATTTCTAGAAGAAATCACTCGAAAACTGAATATTATCTCTCTTCATAGGAGAGATTTTTTATTCTTTTCCAAAATTTGCCAATATTAAAATAATATGATATGCTTACATCAAAGCTGAAAAATAAATACAAAGTACTATGTTTAATTCTTCTTCCTGGCTCCCTCGATCGGTAATGATTATATGGATATGCAACTGTATCCTTGCTATGGGTATAGCCGTGAAGCAGGTCTGGATACCATACATGGAAGCTTGAACTGATACATATACAAAAGTATTGTCTGATCCATTCGATGGTACCACTATGCCGATTGCCTATATTCCAGACTGGACAAAGACAGCCAATCAAGATAAAATGAGACGATTTGAGGATATTTCTATTAGCGAATATCTCCTTGTTCCATTTTATGATCCGATTGCCCTCCTTGATATAAACAATCCAGCAAAATCATCTACAATTCTTCACTATACATATATAACACCATATATGGGAGATTATAAGCTCGACTACCGTGAATATGCAGGATGACATCTTGGTGTCGATATACGGGCCCCACTTGGCACACCAGTACTCGCTATTGCAAATGGTGTAGCCATAAGGACTGTCGAGGCAGATAGTACTGGGGATCGATTTATTGTCATACGTCATGATGGAATAGATATAAATTGAACAAAAACAAGTATTTATTCATGATATCTCCACCTCTCAGAAATCCTGGTGAAAGAGGGTACAAAGATAAGAAAATGAGATATGATTGGTCGTGTCGGAATGTCTGGGATAGCCACTACACCACATCTTCATCTCCAGATAGATACGAGTGATGCACCTTTTCATCCATACTGGCATTTTACTTCTGCGGAATCAAATGCCGCTGGAGTAAGTTTTTATGATGCTATCAATATAGGTCTCAATAAAGATAAAGCTGAGAAATATACAATTAATCCAATGACATTTATCAATAGCTACCTTGGCGGTATTGATGCTCCATCTTTTTCAAGTGCTCCAAAAGAAACAAAGAGTACAATAGTATGAACTAAAACCACAGCAAGTAATTCTTTCATAGCTTCAGAAGACAAGGAAATCGACCTTTGTGGGAAGAGACAGTACAGTGATATAAGTATGAAGAGCTCATTCGGGAAAACACTCTCTATCCTCATGGATAAGAAATGTCTCTTTAGTGATAGGAATAAAACGTTTGGAATAAAGGACATTGTGACAAAACGTGAAGCCGTAATAAATATTATGAAGTTTTATAATATTGCACCTTCTTCATGAACAAGTCACTTTCTTGATATTCCTATTGGTGATAAATTCCAATGATATGCTCTCGTTGCCTACAGAAAGAATGTCCTTGATGGAAATTATGCCTATCCGGAGAGAATACTTTCCCGAGAAGAATTCATAGAACTTCTCATAAAGATAGGAAAACCTACAAAGAATCCATCTCAGATGAAAATATATGGAGATGTCGATCCAATGAATCCAAATTATCAAAGCATACAGGATTATGGCTTCATGATACATGCAAGATGAGGAAAATTTTATCCGAAAACCCTTCTTACTCGATGAGTAATGGCGCAGATACTCTCAGGAATTCCTGAAAAAAAGTAGATTTTTTCGAGAAAATATATAAAGTATAGGTGCAAATATACTCCATTTACTCATAGAAACATCTGCAATATTTAGGATTTCCCTTTATACCCCCTACTCTTCTTTTATGTCTTCGCAAAAAATCATCTTTATAGCTATCATAGGACTTCTCACGGTCGGATTTATTTTCGGAATCTGGAATCTATCACAAAAAGGAGCAAAAGATAAAATATGAAAAGTTAATACTCTCTCAGTATGGGTCGTCTGAGACACCTCCGAACAGTATGATACACTCTTCTCAAAATTCTGAGAATATGCAAAAGAATATGCAAAAACAAAAATAGAAGTACGTGTATTTTCTGACTACACTCAATATCAGAGAATTCTTCTGAGTGTTCTTGCCGATGGAAAGTGACCTGATATTTTCATGGTTGACGCTAATGCTGATGATGTCCTTGCGACAAAAGTAGAACCAATTCCTGAAGATATAATAAATCTTGATACCTTTGAGAAGAAATACGAAGATATTTTTCTTCCTCTTTTATCAAATACTGGAGGAAGTGGAAATTCTAAGAAATACATACAGTGAGTCCCTCTTGGATATGAGACACTATGAATCTTCTACAATAAATCTCTTCTCCGTGCACTTCCAAAAACGTGGAATGAAGTGGGAGCAATGTATACCGACGGTATTGTACCAAATACCTTCCCAACAAATATAGGAATGTGACCTCGATATACTCCTTATGCTACTGATATTATTGCATATTTTATGGCAAAATTTGGAATGAATGGCTATGATGGAAATTCGGGTAGTCAAGGTCTCGATGAATATCTATCATATGAGGATTCTCCACTCATTTCCAGTTCACCCGACACTGTAACTCTAGAAATAAGTGGACCGAATACACTCAAAGGTCTAAAGTCAGAAATGGATGATAAGAAACTCACAACTATAGATCTTTTTATGCGATGACGCATTGCCTTTGTCGTATGATATCCAAGCCTTATTCATGAGATTGAGAAAGCACAGAAACGTGCTGGAAATGATGCCGTCGATGCACTTATATTGACAGAAAAACTTCCCCAAGACTCACTCTCCAAAGACCATATAAATATAGCTCGATATAGCTATCTTGGAATCTCGAAAAAAACAGAAAATCCAATAGCATGAGCAAAGCTTCTTGCATATCTCATGACTGAAGATGTTCAATCCAAGGTTCAAGATATTTTCCCACTTCTCATATCTCCAGTCAGAGCACTTTCTGTGAATACGAAAAATACTTCTCTCTCTCAAATATTCGCACGGACAAGAATGGATGCATTTATTCCTGAAAGTACTGACAAACTTACAGTGTTCCACTATGGAATCAAGAGTGAATTTGAGAGAATCTTCTCAGAAGAGATTGACAGAAATGGAAAAATAGATATTAATAATTTAATTACTCAAATCACTACAATTATCAAGTGTGAACTTGAGAGTATAAAATCAGATACTCTCAGTAAAAGTTGTGAAAAATCTGAATAACAAGTTTTTCCTCAGGAGAAAATGTACAATATTTGCATATTTTTCATCTATCTGATAGTATAGTTTCATCCTGACTTTTATATTATGTATTCCTCTCTTTTTTCTCTAAAAACTCTAGCTATATCTATTATCCTCAGTGCAATACTCTGGATACCAGCATCATATGCTTCATCTTGTTGGTTTGACTGGGCACAACCATGATGTAATAATTGAGAAATCCAATATTGTACCAATGGATCTTGTACACTCTCTGGTGGTCTAATTGTGACTGATAACGCTTCTCAGGGATTATTTACAAAAAAAACTATTGCACAATATTCCCAAGATGTCGTAAAATATCTTCTTGGATTTATTACACTTATATGAGTTATCTATGTCATATATGCTGGATTCCAGATAATGACAGGCGCATGAGATGATGAAAAAATGAAAAAAGCTCGTCAGACTATTATATATGTTCTTATAGGAATAATCATAATGTGGCTTGCATATGCCATTATAAGCCTAATTATCAAGACGGTAACGGCACCATAAACTTCATATTCTTAGTATTCTTTCATGAAAACTCTACGAAATCTTTCATCTCAATCTTTTCTCATTTATATCCTTATATTTCTATCAATTGGAACAGGGATAGTTTACTGGAATATCAATACAGGGTATAATGTTTCTGCAGCATATACTGAAAGTGATAATGATACTTTTGCTACTTATAAAAGTAAGATAGAATCAGCGCTTCAAGATTTAGAGAGGGATTTCAGGGTCAATGGAAGCGTCACAGACGATGCAATAGCAAATATCCGATCTCTCGTACAAGAGGCGTATATTCGTCTCCCAGATACTCCAGGCGATGCTGAAAAGAATAGTACGATGAAGAAATGAGTCGATCTCTATCTCGATCTCGCAGCAAAGAATAAATCAAGTCAGACACATATCTCAAATGCTATTTCTCAAACATGAAAATTTATAAGTGAAGTACAGATAAAACAAATAGAATGATCTATTAGTGCAAATCCGAATCAAGGAAATGTACCACTGACATCATCATTTCTTGCGAATGCCAAAGATCCCTCATGAGTCAATATAGATGATAGTAATTATATCTGGTGGATGCGCGAGAATGGTGGGTACCGAAAAGAGCTTCAGCGATGACCGACTCTTACACACACATTCTCGAAAGAATGAAACTATCAAATATTTCTCGACGTCATTTCTGGAAGCAGAAACAGCAAATGAAAAACCGATGTGCTTCCACTCTCAACTTCTCAAAATATTGTCGTGCTTCCACGGCTTGGAAATATCATACTTCTCGTCAATGGTGTCAATGTCAGTAATCTTGATAAGATTAAGATAAACCCTACCCTTGGAAAAATCGGAATTATTTTTGATGCGACAGCATCACGGGCAGTGAGTAATGGTACAATACAAAAAACAAAATGGGATTTTTGAAACGATAATACTCTTGAATATGATGGAAGCCCTATTATAGAAAGACAGCTTTTTGTAAACCAGAAAAGCTATAAGGTCATCCTCGAAATCACAACCAACCAATGACAGACCTTTAAAAAAGAACTTCAACTGATTGTTCAAGATCCATCTGCAGTCATTAGTAGTGAAAAAGATACTGGATTTATCGGTGAAGAATTTCGTATGTCTGCAAAGTCACTTCTCACAAGCTCAAATAATGTAGAATATTCTTGGCAAGTATCAGATACAACATGATGAGAGAAACCTCTTGTGTCACAAGAATGAGCGACATTCTCATACAAATTCACAAAGGTATGACAATATATTGTATCGCTGACCGCTCGAAGTGCCAATGGAAATATAGATAAGGATTCTCAAGTTATTACTATAGAATCTCATGAACCTGTGATCAATCTCGATTCACCAAAACCACTCAGTACAGAAAAACCAAATACAATTCTATTCGATGCATCTCGAAGCTTTGATCCAGATACAAATGATTCGAGAAATCTTTCATATACTTGGTATATTGATAAAGAAAAAGTATCACTTGATAATATTGCTAAAGACTGAGCCATTGGAAGCTATACATTCTCTGAAAAATGAACACATACTGTTTCTCTTACAATTGCAAATACCTATGGAAAAGTAAAAACTATCGATAAAAGTTTTGATGTAACTTCGACACTTACTGTTGCTATGAATATTTCTCCTCGTGCAGCAGCTATTGGAACTTCAGTAGGCTTCCAGGCAAGAGCTCCTCGTGCCCGATTTTTCGAATGGAATGTCGGAGATGGATCTCCAAGCATCAATGGAACTACTGACAATATAGTGCATACCTATAAGAAAACCTGAGTATATTCTGCAACACTCACTGTAAAAAACGGTGATGGAAGCGAATCAAATACTATAGAGAGAAAAGTCTATGTCACTGATGCAAATACTCCATTTGCTCTTATTGATATACGAAATTCAAGTAATACCGCTATAGAAGATGCGACTGCTTGTTCTGGAGTAGGAGCATTTCAGATCAATCGTGCTGAAAGTACAACAATCGATGGAGGAAATTCTATTAATACTGATGGAAACTCTTCAGGGCTCTCATATACATGGAAATACCTTGATCGCGTAAAAACAGGATCTTCATTCTCAGAGAAGTTTACTGAACTCGGGTGCTTCCCTATCGAACTCACTGTAAGAAGTGATAAAAATGGTGCAAGTCATACGAGTAAGCGTTATATCCAGATAAAAAATATCATACCAAAAGTTACTTCTATTGATGCAACCATTGATCCAACAAAGAAAGATAGTCAGAAGATAATTGTTACAGTCACCGCAAATGGTGCTCGCGATGAAGACGGAGTGATTACTTCTTATATTTGGTATTATACAACAGAGAGTGATTCTGAACCTCAGAATGTACGTATTACTCAAAGTCCAAAAACTACGTTTGTAGTACCAAATGTCACAGAAAAATATAAATTCTGAGTTATTCTCGAAGATAATGATGGTGCAAGGGTAAATAGTGCAGATATTATTACTGATCAATCTCCCTTGCTTATCGCCAATGATAATGCAAATATCAATATGCCGCTTATTTCCCTTTCGACACCAAAGACTCAGATTCTGACAGATGAACCAATAGAATTCAATGTAAGTGCGAAAAATATCCTCGGAACTGATATTACTTCAAAAAGTGAATATCAGTGGGATTTCGACGGAGATGGAAAAATTGATAAGAAAACGACTGAACCAAAGGTGAGTACAAGTTATAAATCTTCATGAAAATATACCCTGAAGGTAAAAGTAACTTATAATGGTACCTCAAATACGAAATATCAGCTTATTACTGTCAAAAATGAGCTTAAAGCAAGTGTACAATGATATCGTCATTGAGATTATGTTTATCTTCTCAATACGAGTCAATGAACCTATGATCGAGCTCTGTGGAAGATTGGGGAGAGAGCTTCAGAATCTCTCTATGGAATCTCAATACCTGCTTCTAGTATGATGAGCGGATCTTCTCAGCTTACAGTAAATGCCGGAGATAGCGAAACATCAAGCGTCGAGATTACTCCTAATATAATACAAGATATTACCAGTGGGTCTGGCAGTGAGGGGATATCCATACAAACATATCCTACAATGTCATGAGATACCATTACACTTAAGTCTCGATGAGACAAGCTTCTTCTGAGTGCTTTTGGAAATGATGGAACACAATACAGTATTGATACAGATACAAAAATAGATAGTGATCTCGATGGAATTGGTGACAATGATCCAGATAATAAGAATACTCCTTCATATACAGATGGATCCGTTTATATGATAGATAGCTATGCCGATTCTAAAGTACGAGATCATCAAACAAAGATAACTATCACAAAAAATGGTGTTGTTCTTTGATCACGTACCATTAATGTCCTATTGGATTATATTATTGATATATCAAAAAATACTCCCTCAGATATATCTGGAACATGAAGCGAGTGATTTAGTACCACTGATAAAGCAAACCTTGAAAAACTCCAAGGAAAAATACGTACTCTTGAGTCAGGAGATCGTATCATACTAACACAAGATTATAACAGTCTTATAGAATGATGGGGTGATCTTCATGATCGTACACAGGGTCTTCTCGATATTCAGAAATATGTAAATGAAAGTGTCACAATTACTGAGTCAAATAAAACTGAACTTTCGAGTCTTATTGATACTATTCTTGTCGGTGATGCACAGGCGACCAATGAGATTACTGTAGCAAGTCAGGTCATTGAATGACTCATAAAAATAGGAAATCCAAATAGAGACTATATTATCGAACGACTGGAAAAGATTAAGACACATCCAGGAAGTCTTAGTGAAAATAAAATCCTTGGAAAAGAAATTCTCGAGAAGGTACAAGCTGATACAAGTATGTCAAATGAAGATAAGCTTATTATCCGAAGTCAGATGCTTGTGATAGTCAATGGTGGACAAGAGAGTGTATCTGCAGAAGATACGACAACTATTGTAAGCGATATATCTTCTGGTGGTGGGATCTTAGGATTTATAGGAAGTATTGTGAAGATATTTTTTGTTATTCTTGGTGTACTTTTCATTCTTTTCTTGATTGTCTATATTATTTATCGGATCACCCGAAAATGAAGTGATATGGGCTTTCAGGACTTTATTATTGACTCAATCACTCACTGAAAAAAGGATTGAAACAAATCAGATAAAGATACTACAGTTATAATAGCACCTGCAACGGAACGATCTATCGAAATAAATCTTAATAAAGATGAATCCACACCCAAAGCTATTGACCCACTCGAAAACATTTCTGGTGAAACAATTCTTATAAAACCTGTAAGTGAACTCTCTTACTCTCAAGAAACTCTTCCAACAAATGAAACAACAGATACTACAATTGAAAATCCAATACAACAAGTAGAGCTTACGGATATCTCATCAAATACTGTAGAAAATCATACTATTCCTGATTGGCTAAAGCCAGTACCAAAAATAGCCATTACAGATAATTCAATAATAGTTCCTAAGATTATAGTCACTGATGATTCATCATGAAAAAATTGATCCCAAGATCCTTTAGCTGAAGAAAATACTTCTGTAACTTCAGAAAATATTCAGGCTTGAGAAAATAATGAAGGAGAAGAGACTGGGGTAAGTCTTTCTCAAGAAAATGAAGCTGAGAAAATAATTGATCCTCTACCACAAGAAACATCTATTATTCCTGATTGGCTTAGGGAAACTAAACCAGAAATAGAAAAGAAAGATATTTCTAAAGATGATGATACCACGAAAGACACATCAAATGATGATCCTATGCAACAAATTTCTCCTGCCAGTACAGAACTTCCTGATTGGCTTCGTGACTCTGCAGAAATAAAGAGTAAGGAGAAAACAAAGAAGAAAGTACTAGTAAAAAAGAAATCAGTAAAAAAAATACCTAAGATAGCACCAGATAAAACCGTTTACTCAGATGCTGATATTCCTGACTGGATTAAGTAAATAAATTCCTCTTAAGGATTTGTTTGACGAAAAGTCGTTTTCAATATACTGAGAGAAAGATTCCTTATCTAAACTTCTTATGACAGAACCTCTCTCTTCAGCACCAAACGCATCTCAACCGTGAGAAAATATCAACACTACGCCAGAAAGAAAATCCCTCCTTGCTGATATTATAGAGGCTTCTACGAAAGTATCAGCAGGTTCTTCCCTAGATTCGTCTTCTCATATCCCCACACTAGGAACTCAGCCATGAGTTCCAAAAAAACCAAGAGAACCAATTTCTATGGCAACTTTTCTAAAGCTCATAGGGTCTCTTCTTTTTGTTGCTATTATATTCCTTGGAAGCTTCTTTGCATATATAGCATTCAATCCAGATCAAGCACTGTTTTTTGTAAATACATTCAATATTAATCCCAATGATGTACAGGATCTCCTCAAAAAACTTATCAACGGAAGCTTCTGATTTATTATGGTGATTCTCTCAATTGTCTGGATTATTAGTCTCTTTCGAGCATTCTGGACACCAAAAGAACTCAAAAGAAAACGACTCCTCTCATGGTTAACAGCTGGAAGTATTGGAATTATTCTTTTTTCGATTCTTACTTTTTGGGCATATCTCTTCAGTGTAGTAGGAGCAACCGACTATTCAAATCCTGGATGATCTATACTCATATATGATCAGGATCAATATAGCCGAAAACAATACCGATGATGATCTCGCATATACAATACAACGAATATTATTGGACCCATCAATATATTTTTCGATATTCGGCCAAATGCTCTGCAAATCGCAAAAAATAATCTCCTTACCATAGATGAATATAGTATTGATTTTGATGGAGCAAACTGTGGTGACGGAAAATCAGTAATGAGCTGAAAAGATCCAGCAAATGAACAAAGCCTTGTGTGTACTTTTGATCAAATAAAACCGTATAATATTCGTGGTGTTTATCGATGAAAAAATAGACTCGGAGAACCAAAAGAAATAGCTATAAATATACCCGCCATAGAAATACGTGGTATGGTCGACATAAGAAATCAAACAAATAATCGATGAGAAAGAATTATCACTCTTGATGCTACAAAACTCAAAAAACTTGGTACTCCAAGCTGGATTTACGAGTCATTAAAAGAAGTAACAGAACCAAGTATTACAGAACCCGTTTCTTCTATACCTCAAGCTATTTGTCTGAAGGTTTTCGAGAAGAATGGATGTGATCGAGTTTTTATTTTGGAAGATAAAAATAATCTCTCCATAGAAGGATCAATCAATGCGCTCCAGGATCCAATAGAAAATCGACTCTTTCATCTTTCACTGAGTGGAATATCGCTCAATCCAAATGAAATTCTAAATATAGAATGGCTCTTGAACAACCAAAGCATTATTTGCACTCAATGATCAGAGCGTTGTGATTATACATTCCCATCTTATGGAAAAGTGACAATAAATGTGACTATAGAAATGGCAAATGGAAAGAAATATGTATTTGAGAAAGATCTTAATATAACGGAGCCATTGAAGATTGTCCGTCATATAAAAGTGACTGATAAAAATGGCGTTCTTCTCAATGAAGAAAATACCTATGATAAAGAACTCAAAGCATATGTGTTAAAAAATATTGTTATACCACCAGGAACTCTCACCTTTGATGCGAGAGATGTTGTATCCGTAAACCCTGGGTATTCTCTTGATACTGTCCTCTGGAAGATCTCAAATGGTAAAATGAATGAAGAACGAAGAGGAACAAAGATTGATATTGATTTCAATCAATCTCTTCGCTATACAGTAGAAGGCATCTATACTTTTAAGAAGATCAGCAATATCGGACAAAGTGAATGAGAAGTGGTCCAAGATACTGTAATAATTGATATAGAACGAAAGAGTCTCATGCCACGCATGGATATAAGTATGACTTCAGACTATATTCCAAGCCTTGTTACTGTTGATGCATCTCAATCAGAATCACAAAATGGAGAGATCAAGAAATTTATATTTGATTTTGGAGAATGAAAACCTCCTGCAGAATGAGATTCTATACAACAATATGAATATACTACATCTGGAGATAAGACAATCACTCTTACAATAATTTCTCAAAGCGGAGAAAAAACCTCAATAAAAAAATCGATTGTTTTCAAAGACCAAGTAAAAAATATAAACTTTCTTCCAAGTCTCACTCCATGAACTTCTGGAAGTCCTATCGATTTTGATGCAAGTGGAACCAATGGACAAATAGAAGACTATATCTGGAATTTTGGTGATAATACACCTGTCGCGCATGGATATAATGTATCCCATACATATACAAATCCAGGAACATACAATATTATTCTCACGGTAATATATACAGATGGAACCCAGAGAAGTATAAAGAAACCATATCCTGTAGAATAACCTTATTTTGGACGAACAAATGTTCCTATAATATCTTCGGAAGCAATCTTATCAATATCTTCGATACGACAGACATAGATAGGCATTCATTCATCATTTGCAAGAGCAATAGCTGCCTGATCCATTACTCGAATATCTTTCTGGAGAACTTCATGAAGAAAAAGTGTATCATGTCGAATAGCATCAGCATATTTCTTAGGGTCTTTATCATAAATCCCATCGACTTTTGTTGCCTTCACAACAACATCACATTGAAGTTCGAGAGCGCGAAGAATAGCACAAGAATCCGTAGTAAAATACGGATTTCCTGACCCTCCGACTGAAATAACTACTCTTCCCTTCTCGATATGACGAAGAGCTCGTCGCCGAATAAAATCTTCTGCAACTCGTTGCGTCGGTATAGCACTCATTACACGGACATCCACTCCTTCATGTTCGATTGCCTCCCCTATAGCAAGACCATTTATGATGGTGCCAAGCATGCCCATATTATCCCCCGTCACACGATCAAATCATCCTGCCTCGAGCTCAATACCACGAAATATATTTCCTCATCAAACAACAATAATAACCTCAAGCTTCTCTTCTTGTACAAGATAGACAATTTTTTTGGCGAGAACTGCTAAAAAATTCGGATCAATACCATATCACTGTACTCATTGAAGGGCTTCTCAAGAAAGCTTCAGAAGAATGCGTTTCGGTGTATGATATTTTTTCATGATAAATTAAGTAGAGAGAGAATTTAAAAAAATTAGCCAAGAGTGACTAATTTTGTGTAGAGAAAGAAAACAGCAGAGAATGCAAGAACAAGAACAAAAAGTATAGCAAGCCCAAGAATTGCTGAGTTTCTTTTTGTGATTTCTTTTTCTAGAAATTCGATCTTATTTCCGAGTCAAGTCGCATCAGTATCTGATTTCAATTTTGCAGATTCGAGGAGAAATGTCGTCTTTCTATACTCTACCAGAGGAATAGCGCTCTTAAGCTCTGTCTCTACCTTCCCAATTCGATAGGAAAGATCCTGGATTATTTCATCTTTTTTTGCAATAATCTTCTGTGCATCAGAATAAAGTGTAGCAAAATTAGGAATTTTCTCTTTCTTTGGATCAATAATCTCTCATGATGAGGAATTTGTATGCGAAGTATCTTTTGTGTCCAATATCACAACATAATTCTCATTTGAAAGAGAAGCTTCTCCTGCCTTACGGAGACTCTCGATATCATCCTCATCAAGAAACATCTTCTTTCCAATGCGTTTTGTGTTTATTTTCCCAGATTTTATGTGACGATCGACAGTACGTGTCGATACAGAGAGTCGTCGAGCTGCCTCGACACGATCAATAGTAAATGCCATAGAGAAAATATTTGAATATTGGAAATAATAAAAATACATCCAACAAAAAGTTGGATGTATTGTATAAAAATGAGAGTGAAATGCAAGAAAAATGGTGGAGATGAATTATCTATCAAACACTTTCGAGACTTAGAATTTTTTGATTCCATAGTTTCGAAAAATGGCAAAGAAATAAGGTAATGCTCAGTATATCCAAGAAGTTACAATTGTAAAGATTACATACCTACAGATTACAGATTTAGATTACGAATTATATAATAATTCATGTAGCGGTAAATAAATAGATTACAATAAGATTTCTCATATTTGAGAAGTTATTTCAAGTCAAAAGATCTGCGATTGTAATTCTTTAAGAAGACTCTTCTTATATTTTTCTTTTCTTCAGGAAGCATCATCTCGCAATACAGAATGGAGCCAAAAATAGAGATCTTCGAGAAATTCACGAATCACAACTTTACTCGATATGATATCATTATATGGTTTTCCTTGAGAATATCCGTATTCTGATATGAGATCTTGTATCTTCATATATGCCTCAATAGTAGTATTTTCATTTGATCAATTCTCGAACCACATAGGAGGAAGATTATCACAGGAGTCAAAGAGTTCTCATGGTTTTTTCTTCAAGATCAGATGTTCGTCAAGAAGCATTCATCAGAAGAGTGTAGAATTTGCAGAATACTCTATCTCATCAAGGATGATCGCCATACACGCATCGTGTCGAGTACAGAAATCACGACCACAGAGTTCTTCATATTCATCGTCATGCCACTCGAATCAGAGTTTTTTCATTTCTTCTCGTTCTTCAACTTCGCTTTTTCCTTGAGAAAGCACGTTACTTACCTGCTCGACTCTTTTACCGAAAGCTTCATGTTCTTTGATTGCTTGGAGATAGTCTTCATAAGATTTATAGTCACGAGGATTTGGAGTCATATTATAGGAAAGTAAGGGAGTAGTTTCAAGTTTTTACAAGTTTATTGTAGTATGTCTGACGTTTTTTGAAAAGTTTTTCGAGGTATTCGATATTCCGATCTCGATAATCATATACTACATGAGCCTTTCCTCATCGACCAACTCGACCCATATATTGGATAAGTTTCCCTTCGAAAGAAAATGGATAGATGAGGAATAGGCTATCAAATGTATGAATATCTATTCATTCTCAGAGAAATTGTCCAGTGGAAATAAGAACTTGAAAATCTCATGATTCAATTATACTCATCTTTCGTTTTCTCTCTCGAGCAGAATCATCACCTGTCAAAACGATAGAATCTATAATATTTTTGAGATAGAGATGTAATACTGTTGCATGTTCTTTCCTCTCTGTGAGAAGGAGTATCTTTCGCTTCTTTCATATTTCAGCGAGTAGATCTTGTAAGATAATCTTATTCCGCTCAGTATCGAAAATCAGGATTTTTGATAGTATTTCGTACTGATCATTTTTGTAACTAAATGGTACGAAAAGTGATGTTTCACGTATAATGAGTGAATTTTGAGCTTGATCAGGTTTTCCTTCTGGAGATTCTAACTGAGCTTCTTCTTTGCTTATTTCGATAAGAATATCTCCTATGTACGCATATATCAATTTTTCATCATGATTTTTTCGTTTTGGAGTGGCTGTAAAACCATAGAGAAATCTTGAAGTAAAGTGTGAGATAGTATTTCGAAAGGTTTTTGCTGGAATATGATGACATTCATCAACGATAATATTGCCAAATTTTTCAGTAATCTCTGCGATATTTTTCATCTTTGAAAGTCACTGAATCATGGCGAGAGTGATATTTTTTCAGATAATTGTTTTTCATCAACCGATTTGTCATATCTCCTCTTTCGAATATCAAAATGAAGCAATAATTCTTTCTTTCCATTGATCAAGAAGTTCTCTGCGATGAACAATAATCAAAGCAGGAAGAGACTTTTGTTCAATAATCTTGAGCGCCATGATAGTTTTTCATGACCCAGGAGGGGCCACGATGATTCCGTTATCTTTTTTTTCTACGATTTGAATAACTTTTTCTTGGTATGGATAGAGTGTAATATTTGATGAAAAATTAAGAGTATCTATGTCTTTTCTCTCATCGATAATTCTATATCCTATATCATTTTCTGTAAAAAATCCCGTCAGACCAGAAAGGAATCAACGAGGTAAAAAAATATATTCTCCTTGTTCGCCAATAAGGTTAAAATATCGTTCTGTCTCATATACACTCCTTCCCATCCGCTTTTTGATAAGATATTCAGGATTCGCGAAGTTGAGGCCATCTTTTATGAAGGCAATTACCTCACTTGAAAGAGTTGACCTTTTGAGAAATAAGAAGTTTCTGACAAGTATTTCGATTTTATTATCAGAGCCATGTTGGTGAATCAAAGAATTTTGCGATATCAAAGTATTTCCCGAGAGTCAGTCATAGAGTTGATCAAGTTCTTTTGGGGTTATTCTCAATATATTTTCAAGAAATTCAAACTGATTATCGTATGGGGCAAGCGTTATTGAATTAATGAATATGGAATTTCCTGATTCTACTGATTGTCATTGAAGTGGGAGTGCAATAAGATTTCCGAAACCTTCCTTGCTCAGATAATCTTGATTGGGGAAAAGACGATCAAAACTGAAGTCCTTCTGAAATTCAGATATAGAGAATACTTTTTTCAATAATTCGAGAAATATTTTTCTACTTTTTACTGCAGGATATCCATCAGTGAAAAATATCCACACATGCCCTCCATTTCATGATCGTGACCGCTCTAAATATACAGGAATACTATTCTCTTTACAGATTTCAAGAAATCTTTGAGAATCATCTATCCATCTATCTCCATCAAAATCAGCAACTATAAAATAAGAGTTATTGTCCTTTAGGAGAGGGTAAATTCAAAGTGTTTTATCTCCTTTAAGATGTTTCCTGAGAATATCTTCAGTATATGGCAGAAGTCTTTTATTCTCAAAGTCTCGTATAGTTCCTCATTTCCTCTTATGAGTCATAAATTCATCCCAGTCAAACTGGTATGCTGGCATATATCCAGACTTTCAATCTTTTTCCCAGCGAACCGCATAGATATCTTCCCGCCCGAGAAAAAGTGAACGAAATATAACAATTTGAGATTGGGAAATCACTCTAGAATTCATAAATAATAACTTATTCAGCCAAAAATACCTTCCAAAGTGGAACAACTCGAATAGTCACATCATTTATTATTATCGTTTCTTCCTGATCATACGTAATAATCATTCATTCCTTGAGATCAAAACTACCTATTGCCTCCAAGAGCCCTCTTATCTCTCTTTCTCGATTCTCAAAAGTCAGTTCATAGCATACTTGTACTGCTTCCATAATACTATTACCATTCTTTATTACAAAATCACACTCTCATTTTTTCTGGAAATAATAAAACTGCTTTTCACTACGAAAAAGGTAAATTGCATAGAGATTCTCAAGTTTTTTTCCAAGGTTTTCTGAATAATTATTCGATAGAAGAGTGAATCCATTATCTGAAAGATATATTTTTTTCGGAGAAAGCAAAGACTTACGAGGAGAAAAAGAAAATCTATCAACAGCAATCATGAAAAAAGCCTCCTCTAAATGATGAAAATAATTCGCAAGTGTTTTCTTGGATCATTCAATCTTCTGATTCACGAGATATTCATGGAATTTCCCTATAGAAAAAGTAGTTGCATAGGAATCAAGAATATACTTCATCAAGTATTCAAAAAGGAAACGAGCCTTTATACCATGTCGTTCAAGTACATCTTTATAGAAAATTGTTTCATAATAGTTCTCGAGAGTTTTTTTCTTAGCACTCACATCTTTATCGAGGATAGCAGGAAATCATCCATTCTCCAGATATGACGTGAATTCATTCATAAGATCGCCTTTTCGAAGTGAGTATTCTATATTTTTTGTATCAAAATTACGATACGTGAGAATCTCGCAAAATGAGAATGGAAGCATAAGAATATGGGAATATCGTCCACGAAGCTCTGTAGATATCTCTTCGATAAGAAGTTTTGAGCTACTTCAAGAGATCACAATTTTATATCACTGATCTTTAAATGTTCGCAAAGCCTTTCCATAGTTACGAACATTCTGTATCTCATCAAAAAAAAGATATTTTGGTTTTTTTGCATAGAGTTCATAGTGTGCATCGATAATATCGGAAAAATGGATCATCGTAAACGGGTGTAATCGATAATCCTCAAAATTTATAAAAACAATATCATCTCTTTTGGTGATCAAGGTAAGTTCCTCTATGATCTGATACATGAAATATGTCTTCCCTGCTCGACGAGGTCAGATAATGGCAAGAATATCATCAATATTTTTATCGTATATGTACGATCTTTTTGTTGCCACAGGAAGAGTTGATTCTTGCCATTCTGTGAGAATTTTTTTGAATATTTCTTTCATATCGAGTATTATAGTTACACATAAAATGTGATTAGTGTGTATTATAGTAATTCATAGTCAAAAATCAACAAAAAATAACCCCAATTCTTGGAGTTATTTTAGCTTTATGTTCAATAAACTTGCTTATTTCAACTGTAAAGTCTTTACAAATGAAACAATGGTGGAGATGGCGAGCACTGCCCTCGCGTCGAAAAAGGTACACCGAATGCTTCT
>JAVHOR010000020.1:0-4629 GCA_036170175.1 Patescibacteria group bacterium
GCTTGCTCATGGCATTCTGTATATCCTCTGGTGGATCGAGACGCTTGATCTCGAGACGGAGAAACTTGTTTCCCCACTTCCCCGTCTCACGATCGAGCGATTCAAGAAGTTTACCATTGATAAGTTCACGATTTGAGAGTGTCTCATCAAGACTCATGGTACCGAGTACGCTACGAAGATTGGTCTGAGCAAGATTCACGACTGCCATGAAGACATTATTGATATTATATGTTGACTGTTGTGGATCCATGATCTGTACATAGATGACACCATCGACTGCCATACCGACATTATCTTTGGTAATAATCTGTTGTTCTGGAACTGTCACGACCTGTTCTCGGACATCGATCTTTCTGACCGTCTGCACTCATGGAATGAGAAAGAATATACCAGGACCGACGGTATCTGTATATTTTCCGAGGAATTCACGAAGTCCAACTTCTCACTGATTTATCTTCCGAATAAACATTGGAATGAGAATAGCTAGAACTACCAAGAGTGTAATAATTGTAGAAACGTCCATAGAATTGATTTGATAAAAAAATAAAAACACTATAATCGTATGAATTTCTGACCAAAAAGCAAGCATGTCTACAAATATAGTCGCTATCGGTGGAGGAGCTGGAACATTCAATGTTCTCTATGGGATAAAACGGAATCTCGACTACAATATTTCTGCTATTATTTCTGTGGCAGATAATGGTGGTACAACTGGTGCTATTCGTGATAAATATGGGATTCTTCCTCCTGGTGATATGCGTAGAGCCATCGCTGCGCTTGCAAAAAATACTGATATGGTACGAAAGATGTTCGAATATAGCTTCAAGGATGAGGAATGAGTCATCGGAAGCAATAAAATCGGAAATATTCTTCTTACGGCTCTCGTCGATATTACTGGAAGCTTCGAAAAATCAGTCGATACGCTCTCAGAAATGTTCGATGTACGAGGTCGTGTCATTCCTGTCACACTTGAAGATGTCCATCTTGCTGTCCGATTCGAAGATGGAACTGAGGTGATCGGTGAGAAAAATATCGATATATCTGATAAAAATCCTGGGGAACGAACTCACAATATCGACCAAGATATTACGGATGCATGGCTCGTATGAAACAATGGGAACCTCAATCCCAGGGCTCGTGAGGCAATACTCTCAGCTGACTACATCGTCATTGGTCCTGGAGATCTCTATACAAGTATCGTTCCGAATCTCCTCTCCAAGGGTATGCGTGAAGCTCTGCATGCAAGTAGTGCAAAGATAATCTATGTCTGCAATGCTATGACGAAGCGTGGTGAGACGACGAACATGGAAGTGATCGATTTTATCGATACGATCGAGCGCTACATCGATCCTGGAAAGCTCGATTTTGTAATCGTAAATAATGGCATAATCTCCGACGAAGTCGTGACAAAATATAAAGCAGAAGAAAATAAAAAACCACTCAAGATCAAAGATATTTCCCTATTTCTGGATAAATCCTACAAAATCATCGAACGCGATATAGTCAATGATGAAGACTACGTGAGACATCACCCATTCAAACTTGCACAGATACTTGAGGATATTGTAAACGGATGGATAAAATAATATTGACTTATTTATATAATAACATATTTTATGTAAATGAATAGTTGCGATATATCCCCATTAGCCTACAGTGTACTTACGCAATCCCTTGAAACCAAGGATAATGGGGATTCATGTCACTTATATCTTAATAAAGATATTTCTCGGAAGATTAGGGCTATTGACCCTAGTGGTCTTGAATGGTATCTCGAACAAAAATGACTTGAGTATATTCAAATGATCATTGTATGTAGAGTCTTAAGTATAATTACTGAAGAAGATATTACGCTGAAGATGTCATATTTTATGAAAGATCTCATGTCTGGCATAGATGCATGGCTAACCCTATGAGGTAATCGTCGAATTGCTGTAGATGTCACATGAATAGGCTCCCTAGCATCAAAATTAAACCATTACAATGAATATATAGCCAAAGAAGAACATAGAGCTATTACTTATTGAATTAAGAGAGGTTGATGTATAAGAGATAATATATGAAGAGTTCTTATTGCAATACCTACAAGGATTACCTCATTTGCAAAAGAAATTGCATCTCAAGCAAAAGATATAGACAATGCTGATACGCTCATATCAGTATCATTTCATGAGCAAGAAAAATATCTAAGAGAAATTGTTATTTATTGACTCAATAGATCCTGAGAGAGATGGGTTGAATGATTAAAGTCTTCTCAAGGAAAGGCAATCAATTAGCCTCTCATAACAATAAAGAGCATTTTATTCGGGATAAACCTACTTCCAGACCATTGTCATATAATTAACAAACTTATTGTATTCTTTTTTGAAATAAGAATTTGGTTTCGTAGAGTTATCGAACCAATATGTCATTAGTCATTGAAATGATGATTCTCAATTCACAAAAGGAATAGTTTTTATAGTAATTCCTTTGTTTGTATAATTCTTTGGATTAGTTTTATATATAAGTAACATATTTTTTTGACCGGGACCTACGTACTCTTCAAAATAATCCTGTCACAGGATAGAAAATAACCTATTATTTGCATAAAAAATATATTCAAATCGATAACCCATAGCTCAGTTACCACTTACTGATAATGCAAGAATTCAATTCTTAAGATTCTTAAATGCAATATACTTTTTAGAAGCACAACAAGTAGGAAGAAATGGACTCATTGTTCTCCAGTTCTGTGCATAGATAAGTTGTGCGTCTTTTATCTTCTTATTTTTGAGTGCCGTAACAAAATTATCGAATTTGCTCTTATCCCATGTATTTTCTTTTGAGAGTGACTGGATACTATTTTTATAAGTTCCTTCTGACCCTGCTGGAGCCTGTATATCGCTCTCAAGATTTTGGATATTGTATTCCTGAATATAGGCAGCACTGAACTTCTTCTGAAGTGAACTGAGTGTGATCTCTTGTCAGAATGCAGAAACTGGAAGGATAGAAAGACAGAGAAGTAGTAAAAATTTTCTCATAAAATAGAGTTTCAAATTAAAAAGACAAGGAAAAGTATATCATTTTTTTTTGTAAATCAAACTAATCCTTCACCACAATAGAAAGCATTTTATTCGGGATATATATTTCTTTTACGAGAGTTTTTCATTCGAGCCATTTTGCTATATCAGGATTCTCATGAGCAAGAGTCGATACTTCTTCTTGTGCGACTCCATTGAAACATGTAAGTGTCCCTCGAAGTTTTCCATTGACCTGTACCGCAATCGTCACTTCATCATCAATAAGCATGAAGTCATCATATTCTGGCCAGGAAGCGAAATATATCGAATTCGTATTTTTATTGTCATTCCGACGATAGGAGGAATCTGCCCCAAAAGCAGATCCTTCGCTTCACTCAGGATGACAAACAAAGGTGTAGAGTTCTTCTGCCATATGTGGAGCAAAAGGATGAAGTAGAATTGCGAATTTTTCTTTCCATTCCTGTGTGAATTCAGTATCAACTGGAGCTCATTCATTCAGGAGAATCATAAGTGCTGAGATTGCTGTATTGAACTTGTATCCCACAATATCTTCTCCGACTTTTTTCACCGTCTTATGAAGGAGTTTCATTGCTTTCATATCATCTTTTGCGAGATTTTTTTTCTCAGTAAAAGTAGAGTACGCCTTATCGAGAAATCTACGAACACCGATAATCGCATCAGAATTCCATGGAGCTGTATCAGTAAATCCTGACATATTCATCTCATAGAGACGAAGTGTATCTGCTCCATATTCCCTGACAATATCATTTGGATTGATGACATTCTTGAGTGACTTACTCATCTTCGCGACGACTTGTTTCACTTCTTTTCCTGTAACCTTCTCGAAGAATTTTCCTTCATGCTCCTCGACGAGATCCACAGCCACGAGAGAACCATCTCATCGCTCATATGCATAAGCAAGTATCATACCAACATTCGTGAGCTTCTGGAATGGCTCAGCATAAGGAACAACCCCGATATCATAGAGTACCTTGTGCCAAAACCTGGCATAGAGAAGATGAAGGACAGCATGCTCTGCTCCACCCACATATTCATCGACCATTCCCCAATAATCAAGTGCCTCACGACTCGCGAGTACATTTGGATTTCGAGGATCCATATAGCGGAGATAATACCAACAGCTTCCGCCCCATTGTGGCATAGTATTGGTTTCTCTTTTTCAGCTCAAATTCTCTGCGAGCTTCACATTGACGAAAGTCGGAACTGTCGCAAGTGGTGACTGTCAATCCCCTGCTGGCTCGTATTTCTCTACTCTTGGAAGCTCGAGAGGAAGATTGGAGTCAATCACAATCTTACCATTGATACCGTCATAAATCTGAGAATAAATCTTACCATCGATGACGAGAAACTCTCTAGGCCCGTCATCGCAAATATTAATTTTGTCATTCCGAGCTTGCGAGGAATCTGCGTCTTTTCCGAGCAGATCCTTCGTACCTCAGGATGACAAAAGAACAGAAGCCCCACTTCCTTTGGCATCCTCAATTTTCTCGATTCTCGGTAATTTCGCATAATCCTCATGACTGATATGAATGAGTGGAATTGGTTCTCCCCAATATCTCTGTCGAGAAAAAAGCCAATCTCGGAGCTT
>JAVHOR010000021.1:0-20000 GCA_036170175.1 Patescibacteria group bacterium
TGCCTACTACTTCATCCCATTCACCCGAAGAGGTCACCGAGATCGAATTCGAATCACTGCGACTGTCTTCATCATCAACCTCATCAAAATTGTGAAAAAATATCATCAAATCATGATGATTGTCTTGTACTTCATTGTCTTTGTCATCTTCCGAAAGGATTTGCTTCGGCAGAACCAAATTGATCATAGTTTTTCTTCTTCTCCTTATCACCGAGGACTTGGTAGGCTTCATTGATTTCCTTGAATTTTTGTTCAGCCTTTTTATCACCCTTATTACGATCAGGGTGATATTGCATAGCTTGTTTCTTATAGGCTTTTTTTATTTCAGCCTCTGTAGCCGATTTGTTGATGCCGAGAGAGGCATAGTAGTCTGTATTTCACATAATTTATTTGGGTTAATATGTTGAAATTTTATTCAAAAAATAGCACCTGTCAAAGGAAGGTGCTGAAAATTCAGAATTTGCCCTTTCACCCCTTTTTTATACAATGTTTTCATGAAGAAAGAATCTAATGAACACATTCAAAATATACTCCAAAACCTTCCAAAAGCTCCCTGAGTTTATCAGATGAAGGATAATTCAGGGAAGGTAATGTATGTCTGAAAGGCGAAAAGTCTCAGAAGTCGTGTGAATTCCTATTTTGTGAAGGTAACGGATCTTTCTCTCGCAAAAAGGCAAATGGTTGGAAAGATTGCTGATATTGAGATTATTACGTGTTCTACAGAAGTAGAAGCGCTTGTTCTCGAGACTAATCTTATCAAGCATCTTACTCCGAAATACAATATTCTCATGAAGGATGATAAGAATCTCGCTTATATAAAGATCACTAATTCTCTAGTCCCAGAAATTATCAAGACTCGACAGAAGTTTCGTGATGGAGCAGAATATTTCGGTCCGTATGTTTCAGCTGTCGAACAAAGTGTCCGAGCTCTTCGAAGGATATTTCGTATTCGTGATTGTCGGGTAAAATTCGAAAATAAAGACGGAAAAATTATCATATCAGACAAAGCAGGAAAGACATTTCCGTGTATGGATTATTATATAGGGATATGTCCAGCTCCATGTCTTCTTGAGAGAGAAAAGATTGAGAAACATAGTTTAAATATTGATAATGCGAGGCTCTTTCTCTCTTGAGAAAATTCTGGACTTTTTGATCAGCTTGAGATCCAGATGAGAGAAAGGGCAACACAATTTGAATTCGAAGAGGCACAGAAGATTAAAGAAATGATCGGAGCACTCAGATGACTCGCAGAGAGACAGAAAGTCAGAGATGTTGTCGAATGAAATATAGATATATTTATCAGGTATGAAAAGTATGATAAAGTATATGTATGACTTACTCAAGTAAGATTAAGTCAGATTGTAGGAGTTTTCCGACACGAAGTGAGCGGTGGTATAGATGATGATATTCTTGTCCAATTTCTTACAAGACAATATATTTTCAGTGGACAATGAACAGTGGATAATGAAAAATCTTCCGTTGATCTTCCTCAGTTACTTCTTCTCAGAGAAGAGATACAAGATGAGTCATTTCTTGATTTTCTCAGATTACAGAAGGTCGATGTGGAATATCCAAAAATCTGACCAAAAAATGATCTCCTTGACTTCACTCTGACTCAACTTCGAGAGTATGCATACAAGAGAGAGCTTGCAACTCTTGAAAATAAGACTCTTACGCGGGAACATATGGCTCATGTGCTCGAAAGACTTGGATACAGAGTACCAGAAAAGGGTGAGATCACATTCGAGTGCTATGATATATCCCATACCGATGGTCATTTTACTTATGCATCCAGGGTGCTTATTTCCAATGGAAAACCCGATCCAAGTCGATATAAAAAATACAAGATAAAATCTCTTGTTGATGGTGATATAGATGATTTCGCGTCGCATAGGGAAGTCATGATGCGTCGTACGATCGAGGGTATTGAGCTTGGAAATTTCCCTCACCTCATTATCATCGATGGTGGAAAGTGACAACTCTCAAGTGCACTTTCTGGTATTCGTGAGGGATATTACCTCACCTCTAACTCCTCTCCTAAAGGAGAGGAGAACTTGAAAAATCTCCCTTCTCTAAAGGAGAAGGGATTAAGGGATGAGGTTGTCCCTCTCTGTTCCATAGCAAAACGGGAAGAGGAAATATTCATTCCATCTACCAAGAATCCTATCATGTTTGATAAATGAACTCCAGAACTCATGGTTCTCCAAAAGGCTCGTGATGAGTCACATAGATTCTCCATCACTGCGAATAAGTCAGCTCGTATGAAAAGTATGAAAAAGAATATTCTTGAAGAACTCCCATGAATTGGTCCAGTCACTCGAAAAAAACTTCTGAAGATTGCGAAAAGTCTTGAAGAGATAAAAAATATTTCACTTGAAGTGATAGAGAAAATCTGTACAAAGAAGCAGATAGAAACTCTTAAAGATCACGGAATCTACTAGCTTATGTATATCCTTGCCTTCGAAACATCCTGTGATGATACTTCAGTTGCTATAATGTGTGATGATCAGTGTATCGCCCTTTCGACTCGGACGCAGCTCGAACATGATGCTACTGGGTGAGTTGTACCTGAAGTGGCAGCTCGTCTTCATGCGAATGCAATATTTCCATGTATTGATGATGTTTTCAGTGAGTCATGACTTACCCTCAAGGATATAGATGTGATTGCTTGTACAGAGAGACCAGGACTTGGCCCATCTCTTCTTACAGGAATGACGGTTGCAAATACTCTTGCGCTTTCTCTTCATAAGCCTATTCTCTGGATTGATCATATTGAAGGACATATATTTGCGAATTATCTTGGGAGAAAAGAAGATGATATCCTTTTTCCTGCTGTTGTTCTCACGGTTTCTGGTGGTCACACTGAGATTTATCTCTGGAAAAGTATGTTCGAGCTTGAGCTCTTGGGTCAGACTCGAGACGATGCTGCAGGAGAATGCTTTGATAAGGCTGCAAAGATGCTCGGACTTGGCTTTCCATGAGGAGCAAGACTTGCAAGACTTGCAACAGAATATCGAGAAATAAAATCTGATTCTTTATTGCAAGAGAAGAAACTTTTTCCTGAAGTACTTCTCGAGAAGGATTCTCTGGATTTTTCTTTCTCAGGAATAAAAACGGCAGTAAAGCGAAAAATCAATAAGGAAATACTTCAGAAGTGAGAACTGAGTGATAATTTTCGAAGATATATAGCCTATGAATTCGAAGAGACAGTGACGAATATTCTCTCAAAGAAGCTTCTGAGAGCTTTTCATAAGAAAAATGCTCATATGATGCTTTTGGCCTGAGGAGTGAGCGCGAATTCTCAACTGAAAAATAAAATCCAGATTATAGCAGATGATAGAAGAGTACCATTTCTCTCACCTATAGAAAATCTTTATTCTATGGATAATGCTGCCATGGTTGGTATACGAGCATATTATGAGATTATAAAGAAGGATAAAGCCTAATCTTTGACCTCTTGTCAATATTCTTTTCTTTGATTTCGGAAGCCTTCTTCATATACTCTTAAAGTTGTATTTTAACCTTTTTTATTATGCCAGTTGCAAAAAAGTCGAGTTCAATTATTTCTGATGAAGTATATGTCAATACGACTTCATCAAGTGTAAGTAATGGTGTTCTTGTTTTTGTCCTTCTCCTTGTTCTTTCTGTAAACTGTCTTATCCTCTATTTTGTCATGGGATATACACTTTCTCTCACTGACAAAGAAGATGGTGATGTTGGTATCAAGAGAGTTCTTCTGGATCTCGAGTATAGTAAAGTTGGAGGAAAGAAGAATTATGATATTCTCCAGAAATACTCTCAGATGCAGATAAAAGGTCAGATGGGACAGATAGAACAATATGTGAATGGTGGTGGTTCTCAGAATCCATCAAATCCGCCAGCTCAGGTAGATCAACCAACGACAAATCTTACTCCAGAGGATATAGGGAAAATCAGACAGGATGCCACGATAGAAGGAAATAAAGATGCTTCAATTCTTGTGATAGAATATTCTGATATGGAATGTCCATTCTGTATCAAACAATATCATGAGACAAAGCTTTGGTCTAGCCTCAAAACTCAATATGGAGATAAGGTAAGTTTTGCATTCAAGCAAAATCGATGAGTGAACCATAAAGGAACAGAAGTTAAGGCACTCGGAGCTCTCTGTGCAGCAAAGCTCGGTGGAGATACTGGATATATAAAATTCTATACAGCTGTCATGGATGGCTCTACAAATGAGGGTGGTGTTTATGATCAGACAAAACTTGATGTTCTTGCTAAAAATGCAGGACTTGATGTCGCAAAGTGGAAATCATGTGTTGATGCTAAAGAGACACTTGCTCAATTTGAGGCTCAGTCTGCCGAAGCTCAAAAGTTTAACTTGAGATGAACGCCAGGAACACTTATTCTTAATGTAAAAACTGGAAAGTATTCAACAGTTGAATGAGCATATCCATTCACTGCATTTACTGCAAAAATTGATGAGCTTCTCAAATAATATTTTAGAGAGTTATGAAAAATCCCCTTTTTTAAGGGGATTTCTTATTTTCTTTGCCAATCTCTTGGAAAGTGATTTGTCATAATTCATTCCGATATTTTCTCTTTTCCTATAGTATTTCATTGATAAGTAAGAAGATATTCTCCATTTTCCTCAGTGTCTTCTATGTTTCCACCACGGAGATAGGTATCGAGAGTCAATTCATCCGGGATTTCATACCGCGGAACATTATCTGGAATATCAAGATATCGATGTGATAGAAGAGATGGAACGAAGACTCATTCTTCTTCTCTCCCGATACTTTCTCACCACCGCATAAAGTAAAACATATCTCGTATTTTCTCTAATTCTTTATTTTCCTTGAGTGCGAGGATATTCCCAAGATGTTCATAGAGAATATATCACTTTTTCGGTTTTGAGAGAATATTTTTTTCTCTATAGAAATGGATATTTTCGTTTATATTTTTATGGAGATTTTTCTTCTCGGATTCCGATGCTATAGAGCCTATTTTTCGTATTTTTGCTACAAAAAATCCTCCAGTATTGTCGATATGAGGCCAAAATCTTTTTTCATAAAATATTTCTATGTTATTATTAAATTTTTCCCTGAGAGAATTAAGGACACCTTCATTCTCTAGGAGATTCATACTGCATGTAGAATATACCATTTCTCATCATACCTTGAGTGCAATTATTGCTGCATGTATGAGTTTTTCTTGAAGGCGAGCTATTGTTTTAATATTCTTAATATGCCAATGCTTCGTTGCATCAGTTCACTTATAGAGAGTTCCTTCACCACTACAGGGTGCATCGAGAAGAATGCGATCGAATAATTCAGGAGTTCGACTAAAGTATTGTCATGGATAGAGAGTCACTCCTATAGTTGTACTTCCCATACGATCAAGATTTTGGAGAAGTTGCGGTATGCGTTCGCGCGTAGGCTCATTTGCCACAATAAAACTATTTGGATAATACTCCGCAAGTTGTGTTGTCTTTCATCCAGGACTTGCTGCCATATCCAATATGAGAAATGGCTCATCACAAATTTTTCCATCAGCCAAGATTGTGACAGATGTAGCTGCAGCAAGTTCCTGGATGTAGAAATTTCCAAGAAGATGATCGAGAGTATAGCCTATTCGGCGCTCAAACGGATCAAAGTCTTCACTTCGGTCGAGCGAATACACATTATAAATATTGGTTGGTGTCAAGATAAATCCATACTGAGATAAGTTTTTGAGTACTTTTTCTTCCTCTCCTGGCTTGATTCGGATTGTTCGAGGGATTGATTTATCGAGAGAGTCCAGAAATTTCTTGAATTCTTCATCCTTTCCTTGAAAAAAAGCCTCTTGAAAATATTCTTGAAAACGAGGGTTGATGGACATAATATAGCTGAGATTAAGTTTTTATACTCTGAATTTTCCTCGTATTTCTCTCTCGAGATCTCGTTTTTTAATGAGATTCTTTTTCTGCCATGTCTTCTTTCATTTTACGAGAGCAATTCTTACTTTTATAAGATTTCATTTTGTATAGAGGGAGATTGGAACGATTGTTGCTCACATTTCTTTTACTTTTTGTGAGAGATTGAGTATTTCATTTTCTTTGAGAAGTATATCACGATTCCTTTTGGGATCAAGTTTTCTCATTCCACCTTTATATTCCCCAATATGCATTCCGACAATATATGGGCGGAGTTTATCGATGAGAATATAGGATCATTTGAGATTTATACTTCCATTTCTTGCACTTTTTACTTCTTCACCAAAGAGCTTCACTCATGCCTCATGCTCCTCGATAATTTCATAGTCGAAGAGAGCTTTTTTATTTTCAGTGAGGATATTGGATGAGGGTTTTGAAGACATGACGTTCAGATTATAAGGAAAAGTGAGAAAAATCAACTTGCAACATTAAATATATATGATAAAATACTATAAAATATAAATGTCAAATACACATATGAAATATTTCATTCTTATTATTTTCTCATTTTTAGTTTTTGTGAGTTTTACCTTTGCAAGTGAAAAGAATACCGCAAATGAAAAAGAGGAAGCCCACAAGGATTAGCCCAGAGAGAATATTAATTTCAGCTTTTCTATTGCTCGTGATTGGTCGATGAAATACGGACTTGTCGCTATGGTAATGAGTCAAACGCGAGGAAGTATATTTCGAATACATTGTAATTTTTTTCATTCCTCGATAAAATCCATCTCCGGAGCAAAAAAATCGAGATCAAGGTTGAGAATGCTGTTTTCTGGTACTCTGTAGTCCATATATTGACTGAGCTCATGTTCATTCTCTATGCGAATCATATTTCAGACAAGACCATCTTTGATTGCAGGTTTTATGTAATTCCCGACATTACAGGAGAAATTTGTGAATTTCCACATTGATTCAAGATCCCTTCCGATGATTGTATTCTCATTTTCCCAAAGATCTGAGTGTTCATCAATATGGATGAGTTCGGCACTTTCTTGAATAATTCCATTGGCGAGTGCTTCATACCAGAAGTAGAGAGCATGATTGTGATTATCGAAAATAATCACGGGAATACCCTGAAAATAAGTTCGCACAAAATAAGTAAGTCAAATACATTCTCGAAGCTTACCATTTTCTTCATCAGCGAATGCAATCTCATTTCCGATAGTGACATCATCGAAAGTTCCGTCAATTATTTTTGGAATAAAGAGCGACTTTTTCTTCCGGCTGTCATAGGCGAAAAGGTTATTTCCCAGCCTTCATTCTAGAATATATGATTCATTGTAGAGTAGTCTAGTCATAGAATTATCGCAAAACATCTCGTACTGTTTCTTTCGTATCATACGATACTTCTCTCGTACCTATTTTTTCTATTGGCTGTAATTTTTCATCTTTCTTTCATGGAATAGATTCATCTCTGCGGCCTCAATTTTGTCATACGAGAATTTGTATAAGTCGTACAGCTTCATTTGGATCTGTGACATAATACATCGACATAGTTCCGAGAAATGATCCACTATCTCATTCTGTCAGAATATCTACATTTCCATACTGAAACATACTTGCTATAGTGCTTGGATATGATGCACTTATAGTCTTAATCTTATCTCATTCTATAGAGAAACTACTCGAGAGAAGTCATGATTGATTCACAAAGATGATACGTCCAGGAATTATGATATTGTAGTCCATTTCGAGATCCATCATCCGCTTTCTATAGATACTGAGAAATATCCATTGAAGAAAAAGAAGCCCACTATCAATCACCGATATAAGTTCGAGAGAATTTGTTCAATTATTGATGATAAAATAGATACTTGTACAGACAAGACCTATAACTATCCATTGATTGAGAATTGATTGGTTGAAAAAACGTGTGAAATCAGTGTCGCCAGTCTTGAGTTTTTCTATAAGACTTTCTATGTTATTTTCTATTCTTGGGGAAGAATATGTTTTCCTGAAACGATAGAGATATAGTATCACAGATATGATAAATAAGATCAATGATACACTCACACCAGTAATAAGAATAGATTGCAATAGAGAATCTTTGATATAAAAAAGAGAAATAAAGATATTGATACTTCCGATGGCAATGAGAAGTACAGGTATCCATATGGTCTTGAGTGCGAATATCCAAGAGCGTTTTATTATCATCATTTCTTCTACTCACTCTTCTTTGAGGCGAATAATTGTCTCAGTCTCACTATCAATATTGAAAGACTTAAAGAAGAAACTATAGATGCGATCGAATGGTATCATAATAAAGAATGGTAATTATTAAGAAAGAGTTCTTTTCTGGATTTCTTGTATTTGTATCAATACTTCTTGGAATATCTCATCAGCGTTTTTTATACTTGTATCGATCACAATATCATAGAGACTCATGTCATAGATATGAAGTCAGTAATATTTCATATATCGTTCATTTTCACTTCTTCTTCTTGTATCGATATTCCTCACAGCTTCTTCTATGCTCAAGTGAGATTCTACTCATGATCGTGATTCATCCGCAAATATTCTTTTCGCAGCTATATAGATTTCTACAGTTAGAAATATCTTTACGGCATGTGGAATAAAATGAAAGGCAAGACGACCATCAATAATAAAATTATCCTCTTTTTGCCCGAGACGTATTTGTCTATCATCGAGAATCTTATCGATTACTCCAGCATCTATTTCTGCTTCTTGTCAGATTTGTATAAGAGATATTCCTTTTTCTATTGCCATTTCTCGCATAAAATCACCTGTCGAATAGCGCTTATAATCAAGTTTTTCTGCGAGCATCTTTCCGAGTGTACTCTTTCCAGAACCGTGATGTCATCAGAGTGTAATAATCATATTTTTATTGTATGAAAATCCTCTGGAAGTCAATTACTGTATCTTCCATTTCTTCTTTTCTTCGAGAGTGAGAGAGGTGATAAAATCCGATTCAAAATAGAGATTATTTTTTGGGCGACTTTTTCGTATTCCTCATTCTCTCGTATATCCGAGAACTTTCTGATTGCATGGAATATCGAGACAAATACTTGATTCTATAATGCCTTGTGGAAGCGTTATATTTGGAGAATCTATCATACCTATTTTTATCATATATTCGGCGATATGATGAAATATTGGTCATGCTCCACTGACTCAAGAAACATCATTCATAGGACTTCCATCCGCATTTCCTACCCATATTCCGATAATAGCGTCATTATTATATCCGATTGCCCAGTTATCATGAAAATCTGTACTCGTTCCTGTCTTCACTGCAAATGGAATGGAAGTATTCAAGATGCTTGATACGCCAAAAGTCCGTGCCCGATTCTTGGAATCACTGAGAATATCATAGAGAAGAAATCGGGATGGATCAGAAATATCTACAAGTGAGACATAAGCATGCACTATATTTTCCAGAGAAAGATCGACTCACCCCAAAGATATACCATAGCCATAATATCAACTATCATGATCAAGATTTATTCAAGATTTATTATAGAAATCATATATTCTTCCGATGCCAATAGATTCTGATAATCTTACAGTAGCGCTATTGAGGCTATTTCAGAGAGCTTCACGCAAGGGAATTGGTCCATATGATTTTGGAATATAATTCTCAGGAAGGAAATCTTTCCCAGGAATGTCCGTCATGTATATCTTGGTATCATCAAGAATAAGGGATTCCCCATCACTTCCATTCTCGAGTGCCATGAGATAGACAAATGGCTTGAGTATTGATCATACCGAGCGTCTCTTTGTTATCATATCAATAGCATTTCCATCATTTCACCTTCTTCGATTCCCGATATATGAGAGAATCTTTTTCTCTTTCGGTGAATAAATATATATAGCTCAATTCTTAACATTCTTTTCTTCGAGTGGTTCAAGTATACCCTCAAGGGTATCTTCAGAGAATTTTATGAGATCAGCATCGACTGTAGAAGAGAGTGAGAGAAATGCTGAACTACAGATATCTCCAGGGATAGATTTCATAAATTCTATGAGAGAGTTTTCTCTTCAAGAACAATACAATGAAATCTCTTCCTGTATACGAGATGTAAGAAGAGGGAAAGTATTTTTCGAAGTATAATGATTCCTTGACTCAAAATCATTTGGAGAATCTTTATTGAAGAGGATATGAGAGACAATATTTTTATATTCCTTGCTTCATTCTCCGAGATTTGGGGAGTGAATTCGTGTGATAATTTCTATAATTTCTTCATCAGTGAGCTCATGTATGTCTTTTCAGAAATAGAAGTCGATTGCTGCTTGTATTCCATAGATTCCATTTCCCATATATATGGTATCAAGATATTTTCGAAGTATTTCATCTTTAGAGAATCTCATTTCCAGAATACTCGCCCAGAATGATTCTTTGATTTTTTCTGTGAGAGTTCGAGGAGAATCAGCAAAGTAGGCATTTTTTATAAATTGTTCTGTAAGGGTTGATCCTCACCGTATGATTTTTCATGCTTGATAATTCTGATACAGGCTTGCAAGTTTTGCCTGAATTTCGATACCATTATGCTCTCGAAATCACTTATCTTCTACCTGAATAATATCTTGTATGAGCTTCTCATCAAGACTTCCGCTGTAGGGAAGGGCATATCCACCATTTCTCGATAATTCTGCTATGAGGATATTATTCTTATCATAGATTCTTGTACTTCCTATAGTTTCATCATTTTTCTCGAGAAGAATATAAATACCAATTGCTTCATATAGAATATATATAAAAATGATACTAAGAGAGAGAAAGAGTACTTTTTTCATGAGGAGTTGTATCGAGAATTATAGCCCTTATTTCCTTTAAGAAATAAGAATAGAATCATAGTATATAGAGAAAAATGAAGGAGAAAAATATTTTTATTTGACAAAATAATTCTATCTATATAATACCACCACTCTATCGTAGACCGTAAGAGGGCAATAGCTCATAAATTCTTACCGAGGTGGACAGATTCAGTTTAAAGTTCAAAGTTCAAAGTTCAAAGTTCAGAAATTTTCTGAAATTCTCAACTTTCAATTCTCAACCCTCAACCGAAATTGTTCGTACGATATGTGCGGATTTTTTTTGCACTTCGTCAGAGTTAGAGGATATTCCTCATTTATTTATTCTTATTATTTTCTATGGCAGTCACAAAAGCAAAGAAAAGTGAACAGCTTGCAGCTCTTGAGTCACATCTCAAGGAAGCAAAAAGTATTGCTTTCACATCAAATCAGAGAATTACGGCTCTCGAAGTATCTTCTCTCAAGAAGGATCTTCGAGCTCAGAATGCACTCTTCCTTATAGCGAAGAAAACTCTTATCCGTATTGCATTCAAGAATGTATATAATCAAGAAATTGATCTCGCTACTCTTCCTGGTCAAGTAGCTCTTGTCATCGGAAAGGGCGATGCGATTGCTCCACTCGGAGTGACAAACAAGTATTCAAAAGAGTGGGCAAAGGAAGAAAAAATGGTATTTGTTGCTGGATATATGGAAGGTCGAATGATGGATGGTCCTGAGATAAAAAAGCTCGCAACTCTTCCATCTCGTGAAGTCCTCCTTGCGAAGCTTCTTGGCTCTATGATGTCTCCTCTATCTGGACTTGCTCGATTCTTCGATGCAGCAAAGAAAGACCTCGAATCAAAAAGTCTTTCCAAGGTCGGGGATCTTGTCGGATCTGCACCAGTTCCTGCTCAGTCAGAAGCTCCAGTTCTGGCCCCAAAGGAAGAAGCAAAGATCGAAGAAACTCCAGCTCCAGTCACCGAAGTACCAGCAGTCGAAGTTCCAGTGGTTGAGACTCCTATAGAAGAAGCTCCAGCTGTATAATTTGAATTTTTCATTTTACATCCTGTTCGCTTCGAGCGAATAGGTGCGAGGTGAAAATCTCGGTTCCAAACATATTTATTTTATTATTTTTTCTATTATGGCTGATCTTACAAAGAATGCTGAGAAAATCCTCGAACTTGTCGAGGCTCTCACAATCGTAGAGCTTGCTGACCTCGTCTCCGCTATGGAGGAGAAGTTCGGAGTATCTGCAGCTGCTCCAGTAGCAGTTATGGCTGGTGGTGCTGAATCTGGTGCTAGTGCTGATGAAGAGAAATCATCATTTGATGTTGTCATGACATCTGCTGGTGGTCAGAAAATCGCAGTCATTAAGGCTATTCGCGAAATTACTGGTCTTGGACTTGGTGAGGCGAAAGCTCTCGCTGATAATGGTGGTGATATCAAGAAGGGTGTCAAGAAAGATGAGGCTGAGAAAATCAAGACTCAACTCACTGAAGCTGGAGCTACTGTCGAACTTAAGTAATTATTTTGTCCGCGAGATATTCGAGCGGATACAAAATAATTATCCCGAGAAGCGAAAGCTACGAGGGATCTCTACATTACAAAAATCCCCGAGCTTATCGGGGATTTTTTATTAACGTTTGAATTTTAGGAATTTCATGAGTGCCTCTCGAGTTGCCATGATATCTCATCGTGCTGTATGAGCATTGTAGTCAGTAATATGAAGTGTTTCTGCGATTCATCCTGGTTTTGAGAGACTTGTACTCTTGAATGGAAGAGAAATCTTATTGTACCTGGCAATTGAATTTGCTTGATTGGCTATAGATTTTGTATCAATAATATCATTTCAGAGCTTCTCATAGAGACTATGTTTCCGTGCATTATGAAATATACTTCAGAGAAATGCAATATCTGCAGTGATAAATTGTCCTACTATAATTGGCTTCTTCCCAAGAGGGAAATAGGTCTCATAGAATGCATCCCAATAATCACAGAATTCCTCATAAGATTTCCCGAGGGCAATACGATCAAGAGTGAATCCATTGTATTCGAGAGATTTTGGATCAATGATAATATTATCAGGAGGACAGAGATCCATATAGAATTCTCCTATCATTTCAAATGTATCATTCATGACAACCGCTCATACTTCTATGACTCCGTGCTGAAATGGATTCAGTCCAGTCATCTCGAGATCCATGATGAGATATGTGCCAAGAGGGGAATCAGACATAAAAAATAATTATTTGCTTTTTCTGTCCATATCTCTACTCTTTTCTGAAAGATCTTGGACAAATCATAGTATTTTTTTTTACGAGAAAGTCAAAAATTTTTACCAATTTATTATGCCAAAACCATTTATAATTCATGATCCATATTTTGAGAAAGCAAAGAGGCTTGGATATCGAGCAAGAAGCGCATTTAAGCTTCTCGAAATTCAAGAAAAATTTGCACTCATAAAGCCAAATATGAATGTTCTTGATCTCGCGGCAGCTCCATGAAGCTTTCTTCAAGTAATCGCAAAAATTATTGGACCAAAAGGGAAAGTGGTCGGTGTCGATATTCAGAAAATTGATCCGAATCTCTGATTTCCGAATATTCATCTTTTACAAGAAGATATTTTCGCATTCGATAAAATTCGTATATTCCTCGACTCCCTTGGTATTGGCCAATTTGACCTTCTCACTTCTGATATTGCCCCATCAACGACAGGCATGACATGAGTCGATCAATACCGCTCTGTAGAGCTCAATCTTGCTATCCTCGAAGTTGCAAAAGTATTTCTGAAGAAATGAGGAAATCTTGTTCTCAAGGTTTTTGTTGGAGAAGATGTGAATGATCTCATGTTTCCCCTCAAAGAAAACTTCCAAAAGGTCTCTCGCTTCAAGCCAAAAGCATGTCGAGATCGAAGTTTTGAAGAGTATTTTATATGTACAAAGAAGAGTTAGGAATTATTATTTATGGATAGCAAGAGTCATGAATTTGATTTAGGTATAAAATGTGCTATCCTTAAAGTCAAGTATTTATCAATCTTTTATGAAAAAATCTCTTGCGTTTCTATTCTTCGTGATTTCCTTTCCATATAGTCTTTTTGCTCTTGAACCAAGATGCTTCACGGAATATACCGAAATTGCTCCTCAAAAATCATCTCCATTTTTTGTCACAACAGAAAAAGATGATATTTTTTTTACTCAGAATAGTATTCTGATACCGTCTCGGATTAAGCAATATGTGATTCGTGAAAGCTTTGATTATGATATGAAGTCGAATCTTGCAACATTCCCTATAGATGCAACATCTAAATCTTTTCTAACTGATGATGTCAATACAACAATTATCAATATTAGTCCTACCGATAGAGATACTTCAAAAGATTTCACAGTTACCCTAACCTTTAAGGAAAAACTACTTAAAAATACCTTTGTTCCGAATATAGATATCCAATCTAATGAAAATTATATTCTGGAAATTTCTGATGATAACCAAGATTTTGTTCTGGTAAATAAGTCCGAATTAGTAAACTTTTCATTTCAATCGATTCGTCTTATTTTCCAAAAGACTGACAGTGCGAAATCAGATATTTCCTTCAAAACAATTCGCTTTAATAAGCTCCCTCGTTTGACATATCTTGTTTCTCAAAACTCTTCATCTCCTATCATGGCATATAGGGGATGGATTTGTGATGAATGAGGCCTTATCGAATTGATAAATAAAAATGCGGATTTGAATACAAATATCAATATATCAGTTCCTGTTAGTGATCCTATTATGCTTGATTTTAAGCCGATCCCTACAGAATGAAAGGATATTGATAATGATGGTATTATTGATCTGCGAGATAACTGTCCGACAACCTCAAATCCAGACCAGAAAGATAGAAACTTTGATGGAATATGAGATGCTTGTTCCGATGATGATAATGATGGAATATCAGGAAGCTCAGATAACTGTCCGACAATCTCAAATCCAGACCAAAAAGATATTAATGCCAATAGTATCGGAGATGCTTGTGAATTTGATTCAGATAGTGATGGAATTCCAGATGGCGTCGATAACTGTATCCATACAGCCAATCCAGACCAGAATGATAGTGATAAAGACGGAATAGGGGATGTTTGTGACAACTGTAAAATCTTTAATCCAGATCAACTTGATTTCAATAAAAATGGGATAGGAGATACTTGTGATACAGCAACTCTCTATAATAAAACCAATGATGAGGATAAAGATGGTATCTTGGATAATATAGATAACTGTATCCATACAGCCAATCCAGACCAGAATGATAGTGATAAAGACGGAATAGGGGATGCTTGTGATAACTGCCTTTCTATAAAAAATACTGACCAAAGAGATAATAATAAGAATGGAAAATGAGAAATGTGCGAAGATGAAGATCTGGATTGAATTGATGGATGGAGAGATAACTGTCCGACAATCTCAAATCCAGACCAAAAAGATAGTAATAATGATAGTGTTTGAGATGTATGTTCAGATTCTGATAATGATGGCATCTATGATGGCCAAGATAATTGTCCAGCAGTTTATAATCTAGACCAAAAAGATACGGACAATGACAATATTGGAAATGCTTGTGACCAAAAAGATGATCGTATTCTTGAATCAAATCGTACCCTTTTTATAGCTCTTTTTGGGATTATAGCTCTCTGTTTTATCGGAGGGATAATCTACTTTATTAAAAAAATTACTTTCTAACTTTTTATCTATGGTATCACTTCTCAATAGACTTACATGGGTTGTAGCAATTCTTGTAAGTATTATACCCATCTATATCGAATGGGATACATGGATGTTATCCCTTTTCCTTCTTTTTATTATCAAAGGTCTAATGTTTTCAAGGAGTTCTATAGAAACTGCAGTGATGGAATTTTCTCAGATACCACAAGCTACCCAATCTAATAAGGTTCCAACTCAAGACTATAAAAAAAATCCTATAGTAGAAAATATTCCTATGTCTTTAGATGAATGAGATTCCGAAATAAGAATGGATATAGGTCAGGATACTTCCTCATCTGATCAAGTTGTTACAGATATTTATTGAGAAGAAAAAGATACCTGAAATGATGCTTCAAAAGAGAATATTCCTATTGTTCCAGATGAACCATCCGCACTTTGACTCTGGGTGCATAACTTTTTTTCTGATCGACCACTTGCAAAAGTATGAGGAATTCTTCTTTTTCTTTGAGCGCTCTTCTTCCTCTGGCTTATATTCGATGTAGTTGGCCCTTTTGGAAAAGTTCTCATTGGTCTTGTATTCTGATTTTCACTTATCGCAGTTGGATTATTGCTGGAGAAAAAAGAAATTCATACTGAGTCACGAGTACTTTTTGGAATCGGAATCGCTGTAAACTATCTTACGATTCTTTCAGGAAGGCATCTTTTAGCGAATAGTATTGGAAGTGATCCTCTGTTTTCTGATACATTTGCGACAATAGCACTTCTCATGAATACATGACTTGCTATTGTACTCTCGCTCGTTTATAGATCTCGAGTTTTATTGGGTTTTGCATTTATTTTTGCTTATGCTACACCATTCCTTGTTGGATCAAAAGAGTCAAGCGTATTCCTTCTTTCCATATATACCACAATTCTTACTATTTCTATAGGTATAATAAATAGTTTCTATGCTCGTCTCAATGAGACTGAAAGTATAGAATATCTACAAGGAATTTGAATTGTAGGTATGACTATACTTTTTTCACTTGCAAGTATTGAGGTAAAAACATTAGAGCTTCTTGCGGTGTTTGTTTGACTCTTTGTAAGTGTCATGATGCTCTCCATTTTTTCATATCGCGCAGAGAAATCACCACTTCCTATATTTGCCGGAGCTTATATTGTTCTTCTTATTTCTTCTATTTTCTGAACTACATTTCTTCTTCTTCCTTTTGGAATTATATCGCTTCTTCTTCTTTCCCTTTTCTTTGTATTTCAAAATATATTAAATATTTATTTTCTTACTATTTTTTGATGAGCTTCGTTCCTTCTTTGAATATTTTGATTTTGGTCTGGAGGATCTGACGGCTTAAATATTCTTTTTCTCCTATGAACTTCCATTTTCTGTATTCTTTGATTTGCCATAATAAGAACTTCATCACTTCTACTTGCAACAGTTGCAATAGGTGGATTCGGGATTCTAAATTTCCTTGGTATTTCGACAGTTGATTCAGGAGTATCTATGAATATAGAATCAATTATGCTCATGAAATGAGTGAGTATTATTCTTCTTATCGGAGCAAGCATTTTTGCATTTCGTCTTCGAGATGCTTTTATATTTTTCCTTGCTATTATAATGAGTGGAATACTTTTAGTATATCCAAATACTTTCAGTGAATATTCTTATATTACAATTTCATCTTTTCTCTTATTCTGAATATTATCACTTCTTGTACCGTATATTCTCACGAGAGATAATACTGCACTTAGTCAGAAATCTTTCCTTCTTGCATCACTTCCGCTGAGTGCTTTAGTTGTTTCATATGCTATCTATCAAATATGACAGGATATGTTCCCATGAATATGAATGGGGGTTGCTTATATTTTTCAGGCTATTTTGTATCTTCTTTATGCTTTTATTACTGGTTCCAGATTTTTCCCACATACTTCGAGTGATTCTCTAGAATCTTCTCATGAAGATGGGAAAAATATCCTTCTTATTCTGTTTACACTTCCATTATCACTCTTTACTTTTTCTCTTGCCTTTTTATTCGAGGACATACCAGGAATGATGAGTCTTGCATGGATTATCGAATCAACCATTCTGTATCTTGTATATACACGAATGCGTATTGTACATATATTTACTTTTGCAACTATTGTATTTTTGGTTGGTATTATGAAAGAGACAACGCTACTTTCAAGTATTGCTAAAGAAGATTGGCAGAGTTTTAGTATTTTATTAGTTATGTTTGTTTCAGTTTTTTCGAGTCTATTTATTCTCAAGAATGAAGAAGGGAAAGACAGAGTCTCATACGACATACTTCATATTATTAGTATTTTATTGATAGTATATGGCATGAGTCGAATTATACTTTCAACAGGAAGTGGCTGGAGTATATTTGGTCCTGCTCTCCTCCTACTTGTTATAACACCACTTTATAAAATATTTTGAAAAACAATTCATCAGTTTTTCTTAAGTATTCTTCTCTGATGACTTTGTCTTGTATTTATTGGAAAATTTGATTCCTTGAATAAGGAGGAGATCTTGCCACTTTTTATACAACTCTGAGCATTAGGAATGATATTGATTATTGGATATATCTCATATCGATCAAAAAATCAATTTGGTGCTATTAATCTTGCAATAAGTCTTATTGGGTGACTATATATTTCATCTTCCTATATTAATTTTTTCTTTGCTACATTCACCGTATCGATATATCTTACTGTTATTGCGAGCATTCTAATTATTAGAGGTATTGTCTATAAGAGTATGGCTCTTCGGACATTATGACTTTATATCGGTATGGTTGCCCTTTCTAAAATTCTTGGATATGATATATGGCAGTGAAATAATGGGATGATTACTCGTGTTGTAGCACTTATGGTTGCTGGATGACTTATGATTTATCTTTCCCAACTTTATGGTAAGTATGTTTCTCGATCTTGGAAAGATGAGCTTGCTCTCAAAAATATTGTAGGAGAATCATCTGTTCCTATGAGAGATGTTCCTGAAAAAAATGAAAATCCATTCATATGAGATTTAGGCTCTGAGCTCAAAAATATTTCTGTATCAGCATTTTCGGCAGTACGATTTATTCCCTATTCTTGAGACACTTTTATTCTAAAACGGGTAAGTGTGATGCGTCTCGCGAAACATATAACAGATACTCTTGGAAAAACACAATTTTCTTCTAATGAGCTCTCTTCAGCTTATGACTATGTTCTTCAGAATCTGCGTAGTACTCTCTCGAAAGAAGAACTTGATTCTCTACTCGGAAAATTAAGAAAATGGATTGAAGTAGGTGGAAATATTGAGTTTGTAAATAAATAGAAGATATGAGATATTTGCTCAGATATATAAAGTATTTCGTGATTTTTCTAGGAATACTCATTATCATTCATTTTACCACTTTGTTTATGAGTGTTCTTTTTACGAGGAATAATACAAAAGTGCAGATACAATATCCATTTGCTTCAGATGGTTGTACATTGTACATAGATTGAGACTATCGTGATTGTTGCGAGGCACATGATCGGGCATATTGGCAGTGAGGGCCAATGTACAAGAAACTTCTTGCCGATGCCAATCTCTATGCTTGCATTGCTGAGAGGTGACATGATTTTCGAGAAAATTGGATGTTTGCCTGAGTGCTCTTTGGATGAAATCCAGGGATTCCTACAAATTTTCGATGGGGATTTGGTTATCCATATCCGTACTACGATATTCAAAAGAAATAATCTTCTATGTTTGAATATATAATCCAACTCGATCAATTCCTAGTGCTCGAAGCAAGCAAATTTCATAATCAATATCTCGATATTCTTATGATATTCCTGACGAAGATATGAGACTTTTGATTTCTTTGGATTTTCCTCACGGTCTTTCTGGTTTTATGGAAGCAATATCGTTCTATTGGATATATTTTTTTGTTCTGAATGAGTATCGATATACTCCTTTGAGAAGGTATATTGAAGCATATATTTTATAGACTTCGTCCCTTTCAGGAAATGCCGAATATTATACTCGAGATTCAAGCTCCGATTACTTCGTCATTTCCATCTGGACATTCGAGTGCTTCTTGGTGTTTTGCTATCATTTTTACTTATTTCTTCTGGAAGATATCTCGATGATCTGTGATTTTCATCTGGATACTTGCTATAGGAATTACAATATCACGTGTATATTTGCAAGTTCATTATCCAAGTGATATACTTGGTGGCATATGTATAGGAGTTGTAAGTGCTATAATTGCCATTCTTTTGTATACACATCGATCTAGAAATTCAAAATCAAAGTAATTTCCCCTATTTAGTATAGGACGACTCAAGTGTCTTAAGAAGATTGCCCGTGTTAAGATATTTGAGACTATTCTTGTACTCGGAATGGGAAAGACTATATCAAAAATCCTCAAAGAGAAAATTTAGTCTGTTTTGCGATTATCATTTTCTATAACAATAAATAACATAATATTTATCTTGAATCAAGGCGATATTGGAGAAGTAACAAGCCAATAATCTAACAAAATCCAGTTATCCTACCTCACAAACGTTCTCTGTATTATTTTTGCTGCCTCTGCTCGTGTAAGAGGATTCTTTGGATAGAAATATT